>CAXTDD010000001.1:0-30787 GCA_964242955.1 uncultured Rubrobacteraceae bacterium
ATCCAGGACGCCGCGCCCGTCGATGATGGCGCCACGTTCGTGTGGGCCGCCGCCGACGCGGGGATCGTGGAGCCGTTACGCCGCCACCTGCTCGGCACCGCCGGCTTCGACCGCCGCAGCATCGACGTGCACGGCCACTGGAAGCTCGGCGACCCGGCCGGCCACTAGGAGCACCTTCTCCTCCTTGAGGTAGGCCACCAGCCGGTCCAGCGTCCAGAAGGCAAAGGGTAACTCCAGTTCCTGCGGGGGCGTGAGCGCCGCCTGAATCACGGCGCCCACGTCCTCGGGTCCGTCGACTCGTGGGCGCCCACTGCGCAGCACCTCCTCCAGGCCGGCAAAGCCGTGGCGGTTGAAGCGACCGATCCACTTGAGCGCCAAGAACGAGGGATCCAAATGTCTTTACTGGTCGCCCCGGCGGGCGGTGGCCCCCGCGCGCTGTGACCGATGAGGTCGCCCAACTCGGCAAGGGTTTCGCAGACGGTCGCGATTAGATCGCGCTCGGTCTCCTCGCCGAGCCAGCGCCGATACGCGCATCTGGCCCGTGGGCAGGACGCCGAGGCGAACCTGAGCTTCTCGGAGCAAGTCCCCGAAGGGGACGGGGACTCCAGCTGCACACCCAAACTCATCGGAGGCGTGCGCCTGGCCGGCTGAGCCGCGGACTAGAAACCGAACGCTCTACCGTACGCCCGCCGGCCCGGCGGGAGGACGCCGGCTAGAGCCCATCACGAAAGAGCGAGTCGAGTACGGACCCATCGTCCCGGAAGGGGCGGCGGGTCTTTTCGGTTGAGGGGTGAACTCGTCCCCACCGCGGGAGGTTGTGTCCCCGCAACGACACGAAAGGTTCGAGATAGGAAGGAGGAAATCGTGAGACGGGGATTCGAGCACGAGGATCTCCGGTCGGTGCGATCGGGGTCTTCTCGAGAAGAAAGGCCGAAGGCCGGGAGGGTCTAGCTCCCGGCCTTCGTCTCCCAAGTAAGGAGAACAACCATGACGGAGTGTACCGTAGCGTCAATGCGCGCCCTGATCGAGGGGCTCGAGCGGTCGGCCGCCGCTCACGCGCTCAGCGGCGCGAGGATCCGGACCCCGATTGCCGGATCGGACGAGAACCCGCCCGTCTTCGACGATCTCTCGAACTACGAGCGCGACGGGCTCCTGGCCGAGGCCGTAAAGTCCTCGGGCTGGGCGGTCCCGGCCGCCCAGCGGGTTGGCGACCTCGCCCCCGAACTGCTCGCCCGAGTAACGAGGCTCTCCGAGGCGGGCGTCGTCCACCTTTTCGCGGGCGAAGCGGGCGGCGTGGTCCTGGCGATGGCCGGCTCCACCGCGGGCGACAGGAGGCGGGCGGTGGAGACGCTTCCGCGCTCCGCCGAACGTCCCCTCGCCTCCCGGCGGGTATTCGGCGTCCTCCTCGACTCCGGGCATGCGGGCTCACACCACTGCGAAGAGGAGGGCTGGGGCCTGACCGTAGAGACCGGGAAGCTTTCTCCCGAGAGGGAGCTCGAAGCCGCCGCAGGTCGCTTCCACGCGTCCCGCGACGGAGGGTCGCTCGTCGTGGCCGAAACGAAGGCCGAGCGCCGGAGGATCGGGGCGAACCGTAAGCGCCTACGCGCCGAGTTCGTCGCACGCCGCCGACGCGGCGAGGGACTCGTGGTGAGGGCAGCCACGAGATCGACGACTCGTGGACCGCGTCGCGTGAGCCTCACTGGACCGAGGACGCGGAGCTCGAGCACCGCATGAAGCAGGCGCGCAAGAGCGGCCGGTAGTACCGAGAGGCCACGTCTTGCCATCGGTCGCGAGGCCTGGACCGTCTATCTGGCTGCGACACGCCGGAGCCTGTCAGGTAGACCTGTCGCGGCGGGGTTCGACGATGAAGTCGTCGAGACGTAGTTCGTGCGTGAGCGACCAATAGTCCACGCCCCGCCATGGGCTAAGCGCGGTCACGCGTCCGTGCTTGTTGCGGAACCACGTGTTCATGCCAGGATGGGTCCAAACCAGCCGCTCGTGCTCGGCGTCCAGCCGGCGGTTGTAATCGTCGTGCACCTGGGCCTTGACCTCGAGCGAGCCCCAGCGGCGCTCGACCAGGGCGACGAGCGCCTGTCCGATGTAGTTGATGCCGGCTTCGGTGGTGTATAGGGCGCTCCCGCCGTGACCCAAGAACGTGTGCGGGCCACCGACGACGAAGAGGTTGGGGAAGTTCGGAACGGTGATGCCAAGATATGCCGAGGCGTTGTCGTCGCCCCACTGCGCGTGCAGCGAGACCCCGCCACGACCGTGAATGTCCATCGGCCACAACATCCGCGAAGCGTGAAAGCCCGTAGCGAGCACGACCACATCGGCTGCGTAGGCGTCGCCCGCGTCGGTCAGGACGTGGTGCGCGTCCAACCCTTGGACCCCGTCGGCGATGAGGGTCACGTCGTCCCGGCGGAGCGTCTTGTACCAGTTGTTGTCCATGAGAATCCGCTTACCGTATGGCGGATAGTCGGGCACGACCTTCGCGATGAGATCCGGACGTCCCTCAAGTTCGGACTCGATATGCTTGGTGAAGAACGCTCGATGACGATCGTTGCCTTTGTTGACCGAGCGCTCCGGATGCGACCATTCCGGGTCGCGGTACAGCGATGCGAGCAGCTTATCCTGAAACCGCCACATTAGCCTTAGTCGGTAAAAGCTGGCGTAGTAGGGCATGTGCGCCATCAGCAGGCGCGTGCCTTCGGGCACCGCCCTGAGATAGTTCGCGTTCGGCGCCACCCATTGCGGCGAGCGCTGGAAGACCAGCGTATGGGCAGCGCGGTCGGCGATGCTCGGCACGATCTGCATGGCGGTCGCCCCGGTGCCGATCACCGCAACAAGCTTGCCGGCGAGATCCAGACCGTGGTCCCAGCGCGCGGAGTGGAACACCGGCCCTTCGAAGTCGTCCATCCCGGGCAGCTTGGGGATGCGGGGACGACTGAGGACTCCGACGCAGCTGATCACGGCTCGGACCTCCATCGACTCGGCCCCGTCGGCGCCCTCAGTCTGCACCGACCAGAGCTGACGAGATTCATCCCAGCCCATCGCCGTCACCTCGGTCCGGAACCGAATGCGATCGAGGACGCCGAGCTCGTCAGCGATGCGCCGGAAGTAGTCGAGCAGCTCGGGCTGCTTGGCGTAGAAGTGGCTCCAATCGGGGTTGGGCGTACGGGAGAAGGAGTAGAGGTGCGAGGGGGTGTCGACCCCCGCGCCCGGGTAGTCGTTCTCCCACCACACGCCACCGACCGACGGATTCTTCTCCACCACGGTGTAGGGGAGCCCGAGTCGCTCGAGCATGGCCGCCACCGTTATACCTGCCGGGCCGGCGCCGATCACGAGCACCGATAGTCGGCTCGCCTCGTCCGGACGTTCTCCGTGCCAGTCGGCCAGCCCGCGCTCTGCGAAGCCCGCCTCTTCCACCATCGTCTCGCCGTACTCGGCGGGCAGGCCTTCGGCGAGTGAGATGCTGAGCATCTCAACGAGCCGTTCCGCGGAGGGTGGGGGCGGGACGTCAAGATCGCCGTCGCGCAACTCGCGCATGAGGTCAAAGGCGGCGCCGCGGATCTTTGCCTGCTGTTCGGGGCTGAACCCCCCCGAGTCGTTGTCGTCAGTGCCTATCGGCTGGGTGGGGAGAAACGGTTCGCGCAGCCAATTCCCCTCGCCGGTCAACTGAGCGAGGACGAGCAGTACAGTCGGCAGGTTCGCCTCTTGCAGAGCGGTCTGCAGTTCGGCATCGCTAGCTTCCGGCCGCGGCAGCCGTTGGTCATGGGCCTTGAATTGGGTGGCGAATGGGCTCACGACTCCAGATACTAGCATACCGAATGTTCGTTTGAAAAATGTCGCAATCTGAGATAGGTTCTGTGGAAGGGCCAAGCCAAACAGGCCCCCGGAACAGACGGAGAGGAATAGCACGTGGCGCACGTCAGCATGCCACTTCCATTGGCTGCGCACTGCGACAGCGGCGTAACCTGTGGCCCGGTCGGCGGTCAGCGGTTGCGAGCTGGGTTTCGCAGCCCGAGGCTGCGACGGCGGGTTGGAAGGCCCCACTGGTCTGCCCAGCGGCGTGATTCATGGCCGCAGCACCATCGGCGCCTACGTCCAGGGCCTGGCACTTGGGGTACTGATCTGGAACCGAGCGACATGGCGTTGCATGGCTGCACGGTCCCGGCAGTCGCGTCGCTCGACGTGTCCCCGGCCCGATGGGCGATGACCTTCTCACCGCCGGACTTCCATCGGGTGCAACGAGATGCCCGAGCGGTTCATGAACTTGCTGCCCACGAGTGGGGCGGGGAGCGTTCTCGGGCGCTCGAGCAAGAGAAATGCAAGGGATTCTGGGCCGAGCGCAAGCGCAAGGTGTGTGGTGGGGAGGTGAGTGTGGCGTGATTACTGTCAACTGGATCGTCGACGCAGCACTCGGGCAGTCTCGTTGCGGTGACCCCGATGCTCCGGCCCTCTCTCTTGAGGGAGACCGGACGTGGACGTACCGGACGCTTCACGAGAAGCGCAATCGGTACGCGAACGGTTTGGCGGCACTGGGGGTGAAGTCGGGTGACCGCGTAGGGATCCTGATGGGCAATGCGCCAGAGTACCTGGGTGTGTATTTTGCCGTCGCGCGTCTCGGGGCCATCTCCGTGCGTCTCAACTTCAGGCTGACCACGCGTGAGCTGCGCTACGTGCTCGCGGACTCGGGAACCTCCGTGTTGTGCGTGGCACGGGAGTACATGGACCTCATCGTGCCGATTCGCGAGGAGCTTGGCCTCCGCGGGGTGGTGGTATTCGAGCAGGATGAGGTGGATGAGGCCAGGCCCTGGGCGTCGCCGTGGACCACTCTGGAGACGGCTCCGGCCACGGCGCCCGATGTGCCCGAGCCCGCACCCAGCGACGTGATGATGCTGATGTACACGTCCGGGACGACCGGGTCCCCAAAGGCCGCCGTGTGGACGCACGAGACGACAATGGGCTGCGCGAACCGCATCGCGCTGGAGATGCGGTTTCATCCTGGGACCGTCGGCATGACCGTCGGTCCGCTGTACCATGCCGGCGCCTGGGAGACCATGCTCCTATCCGTTTTGCTGTGCCGCGGCCACGGTATCGTCGCGCGTAGCAGCGACTTCGACCTGGCGCGGATTGTCGGGGTGATGCGCTCCCAGCAGGTCACGGATATTGTCCTGTACCCGTTCATGATCTATGAGCTGCTCGCCATGGAGGACGTGACCGGTGACACCCTGCCCGTCCTGCGCAAGGTAATGACCGGAGGCGATGTGATCCAGCCGGCGAGCGCCCGGGCCTTTCGTCGTCGCTTGCCAGGGGTGGATCTGATCATCTGCTTCGGTCTTACGGAAGGTCCGAGTGTAACGTTCCTCCACGACTCCGAGTTCGATGAGCATACCGAGAGTATTGGCCGACCGTGTATCACGACCGAGATCGCCGTCGTCGACGATCGCGGCGACCCGGTGGCGCCCGGGGAGACGGGCGAGATCCTCATGCGTGGCTCGGGGGTCGTCCAGGAGTACTGGAACAAGCCAGAGGCCAACGCGGCCACCTTCGCCGGCGGGTGGTGCCACACCGGGGACCTCGGACGACTCTCGGACGATGGCTATATTTCCATAGCCGGCCGCAAGAAGGACATGATCCGCAGCGGCGGGGAGAATATCTATCCCGCCGAGGTCGAGGCCGTGATCGCCGATCACCCGGCGGTCGCCGACGTAGCGGTCATAGCCGTGCCCGATTCCCGCTGGGGCGAGGTCGGCTGCGCGGTTCTCGTTGCCAAGACCGGGCCTGTCGACGATGGCGAGCTACGGGCGTTCACGCGTGAGCGCCTCGCGGCTTACAAGTGTCCAAAGCACTACGTTTGGGCTACCAAGCTGCCGCGCAACGCCTCGGGCAAGATTCTCAAGAGGGTCCTGCGACAGGACCACGGCGACCGGTTCGCCACAGCGCCACCGGCACCACGGTGACACCCGGCGCTGTGCCGGAGGGTGTCAGCGTTGCTAATGTAAAGTCGAAACGATGGTCGGCTTCGAGGAGATGAGTGCCATGCGGTCGGACATGCTTGAAGGGCGGGCCGCCGTGGTCACCGGGGCGGCTCAGGGACTTGGGCTGGAGATTGCGAGCACGCTCGCGGAAAACGGCGCCGCGGTCATCATGGCCGACCTCGACGGCGACGCCGTAACACGCGCCGCCGAGGCCGTTCCCGGCGGCAGCGCGGTGGTCTGCGACGTCACCCAGCCCGATCAAGTACAGGCCGCCGTGTCCACGAGCGTACGGCGCAACGGCGGTTTGCACGTGATGGTCAACAACGCGGGCATCACGCGTGACGCGACGATACGCCGGATGGCGGTCGAAGATTTTGACGCGGTGATCGCGGTGCATCTGCGCGGGTGCTGGCTCGGCACGAAGGCCGCCGCGTCGCACATGCGCGACCACGGCGGCGGCTCGATCATCAACATGTCATCGATCTCGGGCAAGATCGGTAACCGCGGACAAACCAACTACAGCGCCGCCAAGGCGGGGATCGTCGGTGTCACCAAGGCGGCGGCAAAGGAGCTCGGGCACTTGGGCATCCGGGTCAACACGATCCAGCCCGGGCTGATACGGACACCGATGACTGAGGCGATGCCAGAGGACGTCTTCAGGGCCCGCGAGGCCGAGATCCCCTTGGGGCGGGCCGGCGAGCCGCGCGACGTCGCCAATGCGGCGCTGTTTCTCGCCAGCGACCTCTCCAGCTACCTCACCGGGATCGTTCTTGAGGTGGCTGGCGGCCGGGGTATCTGATCCGCGTGCTCAACCGGGACCTTATCGGCCGTACCTACGACGCGGAGTATACGTTCGACGTCTCCCACCAGAAGATTCGCGAGTTCGCCGACGCTATCGGGGATAGCTCGCCCGTCTACCACGACGTCGACGCCGCACGGCGGCTCGGACATCGTGACCTGCCCGCTCCCCCAACTTTCGCGTCCGTTGTCTCCCTGGCCGTTGGCTACAAACCGCGCCGCGATCCCGAGCTTGGCCTCGACTACTCCCGGGTGGTCCACGGCGAGCAGCGTGTCGTCGCGCGTCGGCCGATCTATGCCGGCGACGTGCTCGCATCGGGCGCCCGGATCGACGCCGTCGAGACCAAAGGGCGCAACGAGATGCTGACGATCAGCTGCAGCATCCACGATAGCGGCGGCGTCCTCGTCTGCGAGGTGATCTCCTTGCTGATCTCCCGGGGCACCGCGGAATGAGCATCTCGGTTGGGACGCGGCTGCCCGAGCAAACGTTCGTCATCGACCGCGCGCAGCTCGTCCGCTATGCGGGCGCCTCGGGCGACTTCAACCCGATCCACTGGGACGAGCATGCTGCCAAGGCGGCCGGACTGCCCGGCGTGCTCGCCCACGGTATGTTGGCGATGGCGCTCGCCGGACGGGTTCTCACCGATTGGCTTGAGGACCCGGGACAAATCGTGGACTTCCGGGTCCGCTTCGCCAAGCCGCTGCCGATCGCTGCCGGTCAGGGCGTGGCTGTCACCGGGGGCGGCGAGGTCGCCGAGATCCGCGACGATGGCCTCTTCCGTGTCAGCCTCCGCCTGCGATCCGGTGATACGGAGATCCTGACGCGGGCCGCGGCGCTGGTTCGCCCCCGCGACGTGCCCTGAACGAAACACTATTGACCAGGGAGGAACTCGACGCCCCGATCGCCCTGCGGACCAACCGCACCTGCCGGGTGTGCCGGCCCTGTGCCGGATGCCGAGATCCTGGGCGCCATCGACGTCGGGCGCTTCGGCCCACGGGGCGTTACCCTGCAACCAATGCGCTGGATCATCGAGCCCGGCCTGCACCTCGTGCGCCAGCTCGGCCCGTGGTTGCTCTGGCGATCGTTGTCGGAGCCCGCCCGTCGGTGCGACGCGCGAGCGACGAGGATCTCGGTTGGCTATCGATCGTTGGGAGTTCCTCTGTCTGCCCGAGCGCGCGGTACTTCTCCGTATCGCGCGGCGGACTTTGGCGCTGCAGAGAGCGGCCACGACGTTGTTGTGCAGGCGCGAAGGTGACTTGCGGTTGCCGGCGGCCATCCAAACCACGGCCCCCGCGTCGCCCCACCACCTCGTCGTTGGGCGCTAAGCGTCACCGTAGCCGACTCGGCTTCGGCGCCCTTCGCCCGAGAATGCATTCCGTGATCGGTACGGGGCAGCACCGGATCCTGCATTGCGGGTTTGTGCAAGGTTCGGGTAGAATCGGATCCGCCAAGACATATAGGACGTCGACCGAGGAGGAGACCACATGACCATTCCCCACCCGCGTCCGAGCGAGCTGACCCTTGCGGTCGATCGTCAACCGGTGCCCGGCGTGTGCCCCGAATGTGGCGCCGAGCAACTCTCGTCCTACCCCGTCCTTTCGGAAGGGGGCTGGTGGGACGTCGTCAAATGCGGCAACTGCCTGAACTCGGTCAGCCGCGAGCCTGGGCCTCGCCTCGGACCGGTGGCCTTGCTGTCGGACCTGCTTTAAGCGTACCGTTCGCCGGGGCGTCCGCCCCCGCCGATGGCTGCGCCGGTGTCCGGCGGACGAGACGCATGACACGAACTGTACGGCGGGACACTGTGGGCCACGTTGGCGCTGTGCGGGCGAGTTCAGCGCGCTGGAGGCTTGAGCGCCGGCGACGATGTCCATAGCCCCGCCGGCTTCATTGGCAAGATGCCCCCTCATCGAGGGTGCCGTCTTCGCTTGGACGTACGTCGGGACCGTTAGCGAAGAGCCCGAGCGCCGCGCCAATGGGTACCTGAGCCGCACCTACGCAAGGGGCATGCGCGGCACGGCAGGCAAGCTGGGGATCGTCGGGTCGGTCGAGGACTGCCGGCACATGACTGAGGATTACGTTCAGAGCGGCGCCCGCCACGTCGTCTTCTTTGTGATCGCCGAGAGCGACGAAGGGCACGTGGACCTGATACCTGCTCGCTCCGCAAGCGACCATGCGAATGGGAAGGACTGAGGCGATGCTCTCTGACATCAGCCACATCGGGATCGTCGTGGACGATCTCGACGGCGCCATTTCCCTCTGGACAGACGCGTTCGGCTGGCGGGTGATCGAGCGGATGACAGTCGAGGTGGAGGGCATGCGGAGCGTCTTTGTCTCTCCCGGGCATGCTCGCGGCTCTGGAACGGTGGTCGAGCTCATCGAACCATTGGACAAGGACGACTTGAGCAGCCCGATCACCCGCCGACTGGCCGAGACGGGGCCCGGTATTTTCCACATCGGGATATTCGCGGACGACCCACCCGCGGAGTCCGAACGGCTCCGCGGCCTCGGCCTTTTCGTGCTCGACCTTCCACCCGCGGCCAACGGTGAGCCTCCGCGCGCCGTCGTGCACCCCAAGAGCGCGGACGGCGTCTTACTCGAGATCCTGGTTCGGCCACGAATTTGAGCCGGCCCAGTATTCATGGGCTGCAATCGATCCGTCAGGTGTCGCGTAGAGAGTGGTCGTCCGGGCAGAGGAATAGCCCTCACTCCTGATTTTGGGTTAGAATTGAACGGTCGTTTGGTAGGTTCTGGAAGTGAGCGTGCATATGGTAGCGACCAGAGAGGTGGAGCCTGTCGGGTCCGTCCTGAGACGGGTGTATGAGAGCCGAGCCGAGGCGGTCGCGGTGCGCGACGCGCACCGCGAGCTAACCTACGGAGACCTGCGCGCCCGGGCCGCCCAGCTCGCCGGCGCGCTTAGTGGGGCCGGCGTCAAAGCGGGCGACCGTCTCATGATGGTCGTGCCCAACGGCTGCGAGTGGATCGAGATCGATCACGCCTGCTACATGGGCGGAATCGGGAGGGCCGCCATTCTGGCCCGGCTCCATCCGCATGAGCTCGAGGTGATCGCCGCCGACGCCGAGCCGTCGATCGTGATCGTCGACGGCGGGTGGCTGCAGAGCGCGGGCACGGAGTGGATCCCCGACGGGATCGAGCACCTCGTCGTGATCGGCGAGATGCCCACCACGGATGCCCGAGCCGTCGGCTACGACGAATTCACCGCATCAGGAACGGTCGACGAGCTCCCCTTGCCTGACCCGGACGGCTTGTCGTGGCTGATGTATACCTCCGGGACGACTGGCAAGCCCAAGGGCGTCGTCTACACGCAGCGAACGGTCGGTGCCATGGTCCGCAATGTCCTCTCCGAGATGCCGGACGTGGGCGAGAGCGACGTCGCGCTGCACACCGCCCCGCTCAGTCACTTCACCGGCGCCGTCGCGCTCGCGATCTTCTTCGTGGGTGGTGTCAACGCCACTCATGTCTCCTTCCAGCCTGCCGCGGTCATAGACGCGATTGTCGCGCGGGACGCGAATATCGTCCCGCTCGTCCCGACACAGATCACGATGCTCTTGGACGAGCTCAGGCAGCGGGTCGCCGCCGGTCGGTCGACCGATCTGTCCGGGCTCAGGCTGATCCCCTACGCCGGCTCGGCGATGGCGCCGGACCGGGTGGCGACGGCGCGAAAGCTGTTCGGTGATGTCTTGCTCCAGTTCTACGGTACGACGGAATCACCGATGCCGTTGACCGCGCTCCAGCCCTCCGAGCACACTGCCGCTCCCGGTCCTAGCGGACTCCCGCGGCTGGCCTCGGCGGGCAACGCGAACGAGCACGTCGGGGTCCGGGTGCTGCGTGAGGACGGTGTCCCGGCCGCCGCGGGGGAGCCGGGGGAGATCGCCGTCCGGGGTCCTCAGACGATGCCTGGCTACTGGCGCAATCCGGAGGCCACGGCTGAGGTTCTCCACGACGGCTGGTTCGTCACGGGTGACGTCGGATATCTCGACGCGGACGGTTTTCTGTTCATCGTGGATCGCAAGAAGGACATGATCGTCACCGGCGGTTTCAACGTCTATCCGCGAGAGGTCGAGAACGCGATCTCCCCCCTGTCCGGAGTTCGGGAGGTTGCGGTTGTGGGCTCTCCGAGCGAGCGCTGGGGTGAGGAGATCAGGGCCGTGATCTCGCTGGTTCCGGACGCCGGCCTCACGGAGGAGCAGGTGATAGACCACTGCCGCAAACACATCGCGGGCTACAAAGTTCCCAAGCGGGTAGAGTTCGTCGACGACCTGCCCAAGAGTGGCACCGGCAAGATATTGAAGCGGGAGATCCGCGCCGACCTCTGGGCCGGACGCGAGCGCCGGGTCTGAACCACGCGTTGGCTCCCGACCTACAGGTGGGCTCCCAGGGCCACAGAACCCCTTTTGCGAGAATGCGGAGGAAAAACCACTCGAGGGCTGCCCGCGATTTGCCCGGCACGAGTAGAGGAGAGAGGAAATTCAGAATCTTCTGGTCTCCGTAACCTAGAAGCGCTGACCGCCGCGTTCAGTTTTCCCTGTTCCCAACGCCTCCTACGAAGATATCAGCAAAATGATCCGCGATATCTTCTATGCCCAACGGCCCGCTCGGCGAGTACCACTTGTTGACGTAGTTGATCATTCCCCACAGGGCCAACCGCGTCAGGCGGATGTCCACCTGACGAAACTCGCCATCCTGCATACCGGCGGCCAGGGTTTCGTCAATGATACGGTCTAATTTGTCCCTTCTGGCGGATACCATCTCTTTGTGTTCTTCGGGTAAAGACTTAAATTCGTCGAGCAAGATGGTGGTGTAATCTTGATTCATGGCAGTATATTGAAGCGCCGCCCTAATGAAACTGCGAATCGTCTCGGTCGATGTGTCGCTCCCTTGCATTGCCTCCTCCACGTGCTCCATGAACTCCTCGAGCACCATCTCGTACATCTTTATAAAGATGTCTTCTTTGCTCCTGACGTGGTAATAAAGGCTGCCCTGTGTTCTCCCTACCTCCGCAGCTACGTCCCTTATGGTCGTCGCCGAGAAACCTTTCTTGCTGAAGAGCCGGGCCGCCGCATCGATGATGTCATGGAGCGTTACTTCTCTCCTACTCGCGCGCACAAGTTCCTCCTCGCTTCAGTAAACTGCCTGATCGTGTCTCGGATCGTCGACGCTGGAGTTTGCCCGCATCGGCGGGCAATCCGTAACTATGTCGCAGCAACCTCCTCGATCGTAGCTGACTCGCGGTCGGCGGAACTCTCGTAGCCCGAAAGCGTGCTACCTGCTGCGATTGTACAGTCCTTGAGCTCAATTCTACGCTACAGCCCCAGCAGCGTGAGGCCCCGCCGTCGGGATCGAAGTCATTGGTCCCTCCCTTTGCTCCTCCGGCGCTGCCTCGAAATCTTCCCCATCCTCGCGTGCCAGACCGGTTGGGGCATGTCCTCGTCTCCCGTCGCGACCACGTACCTCTCGACAACGGACATCGGGGCACGGATTGCGCGCTGTCCCCGCGAGCAACACACCCGGCGACCAAGCTGACCTCGCGACCCGGCATCGAGATGGCGCAGCCGATGCACGGGCCGGACGAACAACACGAGGCACTACATAGCCGCTCCGAACACCTCTCGCGGGGAAAACGAACCCGGATCGTGCAGGAGGTACCCATGATTCCCCCGGGGAAGATCGAAGGGAAGCTACGAGTCAGCAACGTGCCAACAGATCGCCGGGAAGCCCTGTACTCTTGAAGGTAGTGTCCGTCCAAGCGTGAGAAGTCCTTTCCACCTGCTACGCGGACCGCTAGCGGGGCTATCCCCGACCCTCATCCTTTCGAGCGCATTGGCGTCGGTTCCACACCTTCGCTATAACAAACGTCCGTTCAAATGTTAAACTTGGAAGCCTGACGGAGGTAGGAAAGGACGGGGAGGTGAAGAGCTTCTTTCAGCTCGTGCTACCTTGTTGCGAGAACGCGAAAAAGGGACAAAGTTTCGCGAAAACACTCGCGGTGATCAGGACACGATTCCCGGTTTCGGCCAAGAAGTCCGCTCAGGCCGGTTTGAGCGGGACGGCCACGACCGAAGCGTTCCGCGACGACACCCGGGAGCGGAAGATGGCCCAGGTCCCAATGGGTGGAAAACCGGCAGGAGGTGGCGAAGATCAGGCAGTTCCTCGCGATCACTCCCTGGAGCTACACGACCGAAAGTGAGCTCGGGAAAGTGGGCGGAAGGTGAACTTGGCGATGCTTCACGAAGACTGCTCATCGGCAGCTGGAGGATCGGAAACGCAAGGGGCTTCTCAGCGGGCCTTCAGCATGCAATCGAGCGGCAATGACGAGCCTATTGCCCGGAGAAAGGATGGGGAAAGAGGAAGATGTTAACGGACGTAACTAAATCGCTGGGAACCGACTTCTACCTGCTCGACGAGATGCTCACCGACGAAGAGCGGAAAATACGCGACAGGGTAAGGTTGTTCTGCGACCGAGAGGTGATCCCGATCATCGGGGAGTATTGGGACAAGGCCGAGTACCCGTTCGAGCTCTTGCCGAAGCTCGGTGACCTCGGCATCGCCGGGGAAAGCATCGAAGGCTACGGCTGTCCGGGCATGAGCACCCTCGCATCGGGTCTCGTAATGGCGGAGCTAGCGAGGGGAGATGGGAGCGTCAAGACGACCTTCTCCGCGCACTCGAGCCTGGCCATGGGGAGTATCAACGCTTTCGGCAGCAAAGCGCAGAAAGAGAGATGGCTGCCCCCCATGGCGAGGATGGAGAAGATCGGCGCCTTCGCATTAACAGAGCCGGACCACGGCTCAGACGTTTCCATGCTCGAAACGTCGGCGAGGCGCGAGGGCGACGAATACGTCTTAAACGGCGAGAAGAGGTGGATCGGCAACGCTACTATCGCCGATGTCATGATCCTCTGGGCGCGCGACGCGGAAGACGACCAGGTCAAGGGCTTCCTCGTCGAGAAAGACGTGCCGGGGCTCTCTATCGAGCTGATGACCGGGAAGACCGGGAAACGTGCCGTTTGGCAGGGGCTGGTTTATCTCGACAACGTCCGTGTTCCGACAGAGAACATGCTCGAAAAGGCCAACTCTTTCCGGGACACGACGCAGCTACTCACGCACGCGCGCCACGGCGTGGCCTGGGAGGCCATAGGACCCGCGCTCGCCTGCTACGAAGCGGCGCTTACCTACGCGAAGGAGAGACGGGTCTTCAACCGGCCGCTGGAAAACTACCAGCTTATCCAAAACAAGCTGGCCAACATGCTTTCCGAGCTTACTCATATGCAGCTCATGTGCTTCAGGTTGTCGCAGCTGCTGGCCGCAGGCAAGATGACGCCCGCCATGGCCTCGATGGCCAAGATGTCTACCGCCAAGAAGGGCAAGCAGGTCTGCGCGGACGCGCGGGACATACTGGGCGGCAACGGCGTCCTGCTGGAATACCACGTTGCCAGACACCTCGCCGACGCAGAGGTGGTTTACACCTACGAGGGCACGGACATCGTCCAGTCGCTGATAATAGGCAGGGAGATCACCGGCACCAGCGCCTTCAAGTAACCACGCAGCACGAGACCCCGAAAGGGAAGAGATGCCCATCAAGAGAGGTCGGAAGGTAGAGCTCCGTCGGGCACTTCGAGGTCGGCAACGTCTACCGGCGGGACGCCGCGCCCGCAATGCATGGTCCGAGGTCGGGAAAACGGAGATGAGCCCCTAGGGGAAGCGCCTTAGGGGTTTCCCGACGGGGAATTCTCTGAAGAGCGCTTTATCGCGTGACGCCAAAACGAATGTTCGGTTCCCTTTGTACGGTAGAGAAAGGAAGTGGGATATGTCGGAGACGATCCTTGGCGGCAAGCAAACGACGCAGGAGGGGTTGGAGAAGCTGCGCGAGGGCGTCCGTAGGGTCTGCGCGAAGTTTCCCAACGAGTATTGGCGAGAACTGGACGCTAGGCGTGAGTACCCCGAGGCGTGGGTGCGGGCTATGGTCGAGTCAAAATACCTATCTGCGCTCATCCCCGGGGAGTACGGCGGCTTGGGCCTAGACTTGCAAAGCGCGTGCGTCATCATGGAGGAGGCGAACCGGAGTGGGGCCAATGCCAACCCCGCCCACGCCCAGATGTACGTCATGGGCACGCTCCTGCGCCACGGCAGCGAGGAGCAGAAACGATGGCTGTTGCCGAGGGTAGCGGCCGGCGAGATACGGCTCCAGGCGTTCGGCGTCACCGAGCCCGAGGCCGGGACCGAGACCACGGCGATCACCACGTTCGCCGTGCGGCGCGGGGACAAGTACGTGGTAAGTGGACGCAAGATGTACATCTCCCGCGTCCAGCACTCGGACTTCATGGTCCTTTTGGCGAGGACCACGCCCGCAGAAGAGGTCGAGAAGCGTTCCCAAGGCCTCTCGGTATTCCTGGTGGACTTGCGGGACATCAAAGGCAAGAATCTTAAGGTCAAGCGCCGCCGCGTCATGATGAACAACTTCACCAACGAGCTGGTGTTCGAGAACGTGGAGGTCCCGGTCGAGAACCGCATCGGCGAGGAGGGCAGGGGCCTCAAGTACATCTTTGACGGCATGAACGCCGAGCGCATCCTGATCGCCGCCGAGTGCATCGGCGACGGAAGGTTCTTTTTGGACCGGGCGGTAAAGCGCGCCAACGAGCGGGTCGTGTTCGGACGACCGATCGGGCAGAACCAGGGCGTCCAGTTCCCCATAGCCCGTGCCTACGCTAACCTCGAAGCTGCGAACCTCATGGTCCAAAGGGCCGCCGGCCTCTTCGACCGGGGCGAGCCGTGTGGGGCGGAGGCCAACATGTCCAAGCTGCTGGCCGCCGACGCGTCATGGGAGTGTGGCAACGTCGCCGTCCAGACCCTCGGAGGATACGGGGTAGACGCCGAGTACGACGTCGAGCGCAAGCTGCGCGAGACGCGCCTCTACCAAGTGGCCCCAATCTCCACGAACCTCATACTTTCCTACGTCAGTGAGAGGGTTCTCGGGCTTCCCAAATCTTTCTGAGGTGTTGCCGTTGCGGCGAGTGACCGCCGTCTCACTCGCCAACCTCCTTGTTTTTACCAAACGGTTGGTATAGAGTGAACGCCCGTAGGATCGAAAGAGGGAATAGGGGAAAGGGGCAACCCTCGTGGAAGCCTAATTCGAGCTTTCCGACAGCGAGGATGGGTAATCCCAAGAGATTAGGGAGGATCAGGTGCACACTCCTAACGCGCAGGTAAGCCGGCAGGCCACGGAAAGGTCCATTTTGAAGGTGGCCCTGACGTCCATGGCGGCCACGAGCATCGAGTGGTACGATTTCTTGATCTATGCGACCGCGGCTGCGCTGGTGTTTCCGGCGCTGTTTTTCCCCGTGCAGACGCCGCTTGTCGGATCGCTGCTTGCGTTTGCCACATTCGGGGTCGCGTTCGTGGCCCGTCCGATAGGGGCGGCGGTCTTCGGGCACTTCGGGGACAGCGTCGGACGCAGAAAAGCCCTGGTCTTTGCGTTGGTTCTGATGGGCGTGGCAACGACCCTCATCGGACTCCTTCCGGGCTATAGTGCCGTGGGGTTCTGGGCCCCGCTGTTGCTCACCTTGCTTCGCTTTCTTCAGGGCATCGCCGTTGGCGGTCAGTGGGGCGGCGCCGTGCTGCTTGCGGTGGAGAGCGCGCCCGCCGACAGACGCGGTTTCTACAGCAGCTTCGCGCAGGTTGGTGTCCCGGTAGCCCTCGTCTTGGCAAACCTGCTGTTCCTACTCATAAGCGCGACGGTGACGCCGGAGGCGTTCCAAGCTTGGGGATGGCGTATACCGTTCTTGATCAGCGGGGCGCTCGTGGGATTTGTGATCTACCTGCAACTGAGACTAGAGGATACGTCCGCCTTCAGGCACTTGCAGGAACTCAAGCGGCAGAGGGACGACGAACTGGTCGAGCGCGTCGCCGCGGAGAGGGACGAGAGCGCGGAGGAGGCCAGGGCCGAGATAGAGGCCGAGCGACGGGGCTCGCCCGTCTTGGAGGCCTTGCGCACCTACCCAAAGCAGATAGCACTCGCAGGTGGCGCGTTTATCGCCCTGGGCACCAACTTCTACATCTTTGTTTCCTTCATCATTACCTACGGCACCACCGTCGTGGAAATGTCGCAAAGTCTTGTGTTGGCCGCCGTCCTCGTGTCGATCGCCACCCAGATGGCGGGTTACGTGATCTTCGGCGCCCTCTCCGACAGGTACGGACGACGCGGGCTGTTCATGCTCGGTGCTGCGCTCATGGCGATCTTTTCATTTGTGTTTTGGCCTATGGTCAATACAGGATCGTTTGTCCTGGTCGCGCTCGCCTTGAGCTTGGGCCACACTTTCCTGGGCATGGGCAATGGCGGGTTGGGGGCTTTCTATTCCGAGCTTTTTCCCACCAGGATACGCTACTCTGGAGCCTCATTAGGCTACCAATTGGGCCAGATTTTGGGTGGCGCCATCGCACCGCTCGTTGCCACGGCGCTATTGGCCAGCTTCGGCTCTTGGGTACCGATCGCCGTGTACATGGCCGCGACCTGTCTGGTCACCCTGGTGTCTGTGTACCTCTTGACCGAGACTCGCTGGGCGACTATCGACGAAGCACAGGGTGACCATCAAATCGCTAAGGCCAGCGCGCAAACGTAGCGTGCGTGCGGACTGTGCAGGTAATGCCACGAGCCTCTACTTTCTCCGCAGCGCCCGGCTTCGAGGAGGCCGCCCGCTGGGTGAGGTGGCACCACGAGAGGGAGGACGGCACCGGGTACCCCGACCGCCTCAGGGGCGAATGGATACCCCTCGAGGCCAAGATCCTGGCGACCGCCGCGGTCTACGCCTCGCTCGTGCGGGACGACCCGAGCAGGCCGGGATCTTCCCCCTGGAGGCCCGGCGCGAACTGGCCCGCCGCGCGGGGGGCAACCTCGACCAGCGGGTGGTGAGGGCCCCGCTGAGGGTCCTCGACGAGGGGGACGAGAGGTACGCATCCGCCACCGACGACCGCTTCGGTTTCCCGTCCGGTGTCGAAGTCCGCGGACCGGTGGATACCGGGGACCGGACCCTCAGGGCCGCGGACGGATTGGGGACGAGGTAGCGACCGGCGCGCGCTGAGAACGCCCGAGACCGGCCGAGACGGGGAGCGATGCGGCTGCGGTGGTTCAACCCGGTCCTCGGGCGCTTCGAGTGGCGAGAGATGCCCGGGTCCGACGAGGAGGTCTCTTCCCTGCTCGACGGCTGCCCGGACGCCGAGAACGTCCTGGCGGTCTACAAAGGGTGGCGCGACCTCGGCGCGGACGTCAGGGCAGCCCTGATCCGGGCCGGCGAGGCGGCCCGGATGGCGGAGGAGTCAGGCGACCGGGACGGGGATGGCCGGACCCGCCCGCCGGGGGGAGCCTGAAGTACCGTCCGGTTGACCGGGGCTCTGTCCCCGCGGCACCGGCCAGGACGCTCAACCGTGCCTGCATCTTGCTCAAGGCAGACGTCGGAGAGCGCGCCCGGGGAAGGCCGCTCATCGACCGGGAGGTAGCCCCGATGCTCGAGACCTCCACGGCCACCGTCTGGCGCGTGCGGGAGCGTTTTCGGGCGGGGGCTTGATGCGACGCTCGCCGGAGACTCGTCGAGACTGATCGGCCCCCGCCGGAAACCGTCTCCCCAGTTCGCGACGTCGTTGGCTGATTTCCGACTCATCTGACGGGTCGTCCGCGCGCTGCGTCCGATCGGGAAGTTGCTACGGGCCTGGGTCTGAGCCATGAGTGGGACGTCGACTCTCGCGCTCGGTCCGCGTCTGCTCAAGGTCGAGCTCGAGACGCTCGGGGTGCAGATCCGGATCGCCGCGCACGACGACTCCGTAGTCGCGCAGGGCGCCGTCGATTGAAACGTAGCCATCGCGAACGTCGCGCTTGACCCGTTCGGGATCGCGCTCGAGAGGGTTCCCCCAGCCGCCGCCTGCCGATGTCCAGTAACGGAACATCTGGCCGGCATCGGTGGTCCACTGCGGAATCCGGCCGTGGTAGACGAACTCGCCCGATTGATCGGGTAGATGGCTTTCGGGGTCGAGGACCCCGGCGACCGGAAAGGCGGCGGTGAAAGCCTCCCGTGTGGACGGCGCCAGGGCTCCCTCGGACCCGTCGACCGCGTCGTTGTCCAGCTGCCAAATGCCACCGACGACGCCGTCCCCGCCACCGCGCACTCCCACCCCAGGCGGACGCCGGAACCGTAGCGGCATCACGAAGTGGTCGCCGGGAGTCCTCCACAGGACGTCCTTGAGGTATCCTGGGCCACCGCGGTGCGCTCCGGCGCCGCCGGTATCTGGAAGGTACTCGCGGCGCAGGATCATCGCCGGGGCGGTGACCTCGACGGCCTCGATCGGGGGTGACATGTGGTTGAGAAGGTACTGTGGCCGGTATCCGTCGCCATCGCCGCTGCGCGTCGCACCCCTTGCTCCATGCTCGCCCCCACACTCTGCCACCGATGCCCAGGGCGTGCCGTCGGCACGCACGCCGTTGGCGTTGTGAAGCAGCAGCGATCCGTGGTCCCCGGCAATCGCCTCGCGATCCAGGGCGTTCGCCAGCGCCGACAGCATCGCGGCGATCACCGCCGACTCCACCTCCCAGTAGAAGAAGATCGCGCCGTCGGGGGGAAGCGCGCTCATAATCGTGCCGGGCGGAACGACGACGTCAATGTGGCGAAATGAGCCCGAGGTGAAAGGCGTCTGCGGATCGACCAACATCTTTAGGCCCACGCTCACCGCCGTCTTTGCGTCCATCGAGCTGCCGTTGATGCAGGTCCTCGCCTGGCGGGAGGAGCCGCTCAGGTCGCCCTCGATCCGGTCGCCGCGCTTGATGATCCGAATCCGGAGCTGGTACTCCTCATCGGCGTCGATGCCGTCGCAGTCGATGGAGCTCTCGCCGTCGTAATCCCCGTCAGGTAGGCTTCGGATCGCTTCCGCCATCGTCTCGGCACCGGAGTCTATGCAGTAGGCGATGGTTCCATCCCATGCCTCGCGGCCGTAGCGTTCCAGGCTCTCGACCAACAACCGCTCGCCCAGCGCGCAGCACTGGTTCATGGTGTGCAGATCCGGCATCAGCATCGCTGCGAAGCGTGCGTTGTCGAAGATAAGGCTGAATGTGGAGGGTACCGGAGCGTCTGCTTGGAAAAGAAGCTGGGGGGCGAGCACGATCCCGTTCTCGTACACGTTGCGCTTCGAGGCGCCGAAGCCTGCGGGCACGACCCCGCCCATGTCGAGCTGATGCGCGCGCATAGCGACGAAGCCAGCCAATTCCTCGGAGAAGAAGGTCGGCCGGACGAGGAGCAGGTCGTTGACGTGGTTGCCGACCCGGGATGGGTCGTTGCAGATCAGCAGGTCCCCTTGGCCGAGACGGTCCGGTCCGAATTCTTCGACTGCGTTGCGGACGGCGTCCGGAAGCGTGCCGAGAAAGGCCAAGAGCCCGTTGTTGACAGCCGGCATCGCGTACTGGGACGAGGGGGGACCGAAGATGGCGGTCGCGAAGTCGTACCCGGTGGATATTATCGGCGAGAAGGCGCGCTGCAACAGCCCCGTGGCCATGTGCTGGGTGACGTACCGCAGCCGATTGGCGAGGACGGTGGCGGTGAAGCGATCGACGCCGTAGCGCGCCGCGAAGTCTCGATCCGACAGGTCCCGCAGCGCCGCGGCGTCAACTCCGGTCGTGCTCATCGCGTCTCCTCCCTGCTGGTGATGGTAATTTCGCCCCTGTCGCCCACGACACCGACCTGACCCCGGTGCAGGTGTGTCGTCCCCAGCGGCTCGCGAACGATCGCCGGGCCCACGAAGCTGTCGCCAGCCCTCAGGTCGACGCGCTCGTACTCGGCGGCCTCGACCGGTACCTCTTCCAGGAAATGCAGTGCGATCGTCCGCCGTGGAGCCAGTGGTGTCCCGTTGCGTGGGGGCATCGGCGGATAGTCGACCTTGTCGGTGGGTACGACCGCACGCACGCGATAGGTCACTCCCTGCACCGGGATGAACTCGAACCGGTTGCCGGACTGCGTCTCGTAGGCATCGTGGAAGTTGGCGATCATTTGCTCCACCTCTGCAGGGCCGATGGTCCCGCCGGGAACCGGGATGAACGGAGTGTCCCAGGCCTGGCCCATCAGCTGACCGTCGAAGCTGCGCGCGAAGGTCGCCGCATCCCCGTCGGCTCCCAGCCGAGATCTCAAACCTTCCTCCATCGCCTGGTACACCGCGTCGATCGATCCGGCCGCGTCGGGGGTCAGCGGCGTGTAGGCGCTGCGACTGTCGACGAACACCTGGTCGGCGCTGAGCAAGCCGAGCGCCGAGAATAGGCCGGCGTTGGGCGGGACGATGATGCTCTTGACCCCGACCTGGTCGAGGGCGGCCGGAAGCAGCATCGGCCCCGCCGCGCCGTAGGCGATCAGGGAGAAGTCCCGCGGGTCGATCCCGGCCTTGACGATCACGCCGAAGACCCCCTCGGCGACGTTGTTGACCGCAAGGCGGTAGGCGGCCGAGATCCGCGCCGGCACCGGGTCGGGGTGATCTAGCGCAGCGAACGCCTCCCAGGCCCGGTCGCGGTCCAGTCGCCCGGATGCGAAGCGCTCCGCGTCCAGCACCCCGATGAGCAGGCATGCGTCGGTGGTCGTCGGCTGCGTTCCGCCACGTCCGTAGCACGCCGGTCCGGGATCGGCGCCGGCGCTCTCGGGTCCGACCCTGACCTCGCCCGTCGCCGTTACGGAGACGATGCTGCCGCCCCCGGCACCGACCGCGTGGATCTCGTTGGAGAGCGTGTTGACGATCAGGTCGTGCTCGAGCTCGAAGGTCGAGCGGACGGTCGGCTCGTCGTTGCGGACTACGCTAAGGTCACATGACGTTCCGCCGACGTCGGCGCAAAGGAGGTCGGACACGCCGATCAGACGTCCGAAGTGCGCCGAGGCTATCGTGCCGGCGGCCGGACCGGAGAAGACGATGCGCGACGGGGTCTCCAGCGCGAAGTCGGTCGGCGCCAGCGTGGCCGCGCAATCGGCAAACCGCAACTCGCCGCCGAAGCCCGCGTCGCGCAAACCCCGATCGAGCCTGTGCGCATACGGGCCGTAGACGATCTTCATCGCGACGTCGACGACGGTTGTCGACGCCCGCGCGTACTCGCGCGCAAGAGGTGAGACGCGGCTGGAGATCGAGCAGGCCACGTCCTCGCCCAACTCCTCCGCCACCAGTTCCCGCAGCCGTTCCTCGTGCGCGCCGTTGACGTAAGCGTTGAGCAGGCAAATGGCGACGCCCCGAACCTCACACTCGGCTAGCACCCGCAACTGCCGACGCGCCTGCTCCTCGTCGAGCGCAACGTGGACCGCGCCTTCGGAGGTCATACGCTCCCGGATCCCGCGACGCAGGTAACGCGGAACTATCGGATCCCTCGCGTCCCCGAAGGTCCGGCGCCAGTGCGCGTCGGTAAGAGCTTCGACCGGCCCCCAGCTCTGCGCCATGTCCAGCATGTCGCGATGTCCCTCGGTCGCCAGGAACGCGATCTTGGGAAGGCGCCGGGTAAGGATCGCGTTCAGCCCATGAGTGCTGGCGTGGTTGAAGCTCGCCGCACCCGCCAGGTCGACTTTCCGAGTCCCCGCAACGACCGCCCGATCCGCTTCGACGGCATCCGTAGCCACCTTGTGGGCGACGACCTGCCCGCCCTCGATGGCCACGATGTCGGTGAAGGTGCCGCCGACGTCCACTCCAATCATCTGTCTCTCCCCACGGTCAGACGCCATCGTCGGCGTTGGGTCGACAGGACCGCGCAAAGCGTGCTCTCGCCAAACCCCATCAATCGTCGTCTACCACACCCAACGCTGCCGGCCACTCCGCAGATCATCACGCGGGCCGACCTCCTAACCAAACACAATATACCAATTGTTTGGTCAAAACAAGGAGGATGTCGGATACCGAATGGATGGTACGAAACCCCTCTCTGTGAGACGGTTCTTTTCGGCCTTGGAAGACGCTCGGGTTACGCTGGCGGAAATTCCTGGTCAACCAGAATCGTGGTCCACCAGAATATTGGGGTGATCGGGGTGACCGGCGGCTTCCTTACGCCGGAATGGCGCCCGCTCGCAAGCGCCGGGCATTTGGGTAGATGTTTCGTTGGGGTAAGGGGGCCACCTCTACGCCCGCCCGAGACGAACTGCCGCTAACGTCCCTCGAAGCGTGGCGTGCGTTTCTCCTCGAAGGCGGCCATGCCCTCTCTCTTGTCTTCTGTGGAGAAGAGCACGAGGAAGTTTTTCCGCTCGTAGTCGAGACCCTGTTCTAGATTCATCTCGTACGCCTTGAGGACCGCGTCCTTGGCGAGACGGGTGGCGAGGGGCGCCTTGGCGGCCACGGTCGCGGCCAGTTCTTTGGCCTCCTTCAAGCACTCTTGCGGGGGAGCCACCCTGGTGATCAACCCCGCCTCGAAGGCTTCCCGGGCGCTCATCCGGCGTCCGGTGAGCACGAGCTCCATGGCGCGCGCTTTGCCGATGGCCCGTGTCAGCCGCTGGGTGCCGCCAGCGCCGGGGATCACCCCGATGTCTATCTCCGGTTGGCCAAAGGTGGCCGTCTCGGCGGCGACGATCATGTCACACGCCAGCGCCAACTCGCATCCCCCGCCGAGCGCGTATCCGCTGACCGCCGCCACGAGCGGTGTTTCGATCTTGCGCATTCGCTTCCAGGCGGAGTTGCGCTCCCGCTTTAGCAGGTCGGCGGCTGTCGCGCTCGCCATCTGTTTGATGTCGCCTCCGGCGGCGAACGCCCGTTCATCTCCGGTCAGAACGATACACCTTACCTCGTCGTCGGCATCCAGCGCCTCGAAAGCATCGGCCAGCTCCCCGAGCAGGGAGGCGCTGAGAGCGTTGAGCGCTGAGGGCCGGTTCAGGACGACGACGGCCACCAGACCTTCCTTTTCGATCAGCACCTGCGTGCCTGTTTGTTCTCCGGTCCCCATCTACTGCATCATCTCTCTCGCTTCGGCTCGTCGGTCACTATCGAGGGGCCATCCGGATGGCTCCGTCTAGCCGGATTACCTCACCATTCACCATCACGTTCTCGACGATGTGCCGCACGAGAGCGGCGTACTCCTCGGGGCGTCCGAGGCGCGGCGGGAAGGGCACCTGTTCGCCCAATGATTCTCGGGCCTCTTCCGGAAGCCTACCAAGCAGAGGGGTCTCGAAGATACCGGGGGCGACGGTCGCGACCCGGATGCCATGGCGGGCGAGTTCGCGGGCGATCGGGAGGGTCATGCCGACTATCCCACCCTTCGAAGCGGAGTACGCGGCCTGCCCTACTTGCCCCTCGAACGCCGCCACCGAGGCGGTGTTGACTACGACTCCGCGCTCTCCATCCTCTGATGGATCGTTCTTCGCCATCGCTTCGGCGGCGAGCCGGATCACGTTGAACGTGCCTATCAGGTTCACCGTGACGACCTTCGTGAAGTGCCCGAGGTCATATGGTCCCTCCCTGCCCAGTACCCTTCTCGAACCGCCGATCCCGGCGCAGTTGATCGTGCCGTGCAAACCCTCGAATTCGTCTACCGCGAGGTCGACTAGCTTTTGCACCGCTCTCTCGTCGGTCACGTCGGCGTGCGCGAAACGGCCCTGCTTGCCTAAACCAGAAGCCAGTTCCTCGCCGGCCTCCTCGTCGACGTCGGCAATGACAACCCTTGCTCCCTGTTGCGCCAGCAGGTGGGAAGTCGCCGCACCGAGCCCCGAAGCGCCGCCGGTTATGAGGAAGGTGTGTCCTTCTACCCTCATCAGATGCGCTCGACGACGGTCGCGGTGGCCATACCCTTTGCGATGCACATCACCTGCAGGCCAAGCGTACCGTCCGTCGCTTCCAGCCCGGCGAGCATCTTCGCCATCAGTCCGCCGCCCGTTGCCCCGAGCGGATGGCCGTGCGCTATCGCCCCACCCCAGGCATTGACCTTCTCCATGTCCGGCTTCAACTCGTCGGCCCACGCGAGAACGACCGTGGCGAACGCCTCGTTTACCTCTATCCAGTCAAGGTCGTGTATTGAAAGGCCGGACCTCTTGAGCGCGATGCGCGTCGCCGGGATCACTCCCGTGAGCTGCATCGTCGGGTCGTCGCCCACGACCACCCGCGCCCGGAAGCGGGCCTTGGGTGAGAAGCCGTCCGCCTTGGCACGCTCTCGATCGCCGATCAGGACGGCGGAGGCGCCGTCGGAGATCTGGGACGAGTTTCCCGCCGTCACGACACCGTTGCCGTCAGGTCGGAAAACGGTCTTGAGCTTAGCCATCTTCCCGAGGTCTATGTTCGCCCTGACGCCCTCGTCGGTCGTGAACTCCACCTCGCTGCCGTCGGCGTCGAGACCGTTCGTAGGCAAGATCTCCGAGGAGTTCGCGTTGTTCGTGCGGACCGCGGCGCGCTTATGACTCTCGGCAGAGAGGGCGTCCACGTCCTCGCGCGTGATGCCCCACTCCTCGGCTATCCTCTCGGCGCTCTCGCCCTGGTGGACGAAGTCATACTTTTCGAGCAGGTCCGGGTTCCGCCACTCAGAGACCGAGCCGCCATCCGTTACGCCGCCTCGGTCCGAGAACATCGGGGTCCGCGTCATGCTCTCCACGCCCGAGCCTATGGCGTATTCCATGTCCCCGGCGGCGATGGCCTGCGAGGCGAAATGGAAGGCTTGCTGGCTGGAGCCGCACGCGCGGTTCAGCGTAACGGCCGGAACCTCGACAGGGAAGTCCGCGAGCATCGCCCCGAGCCTACCGACGTTACCGCTCTGCTCGCCAGCCTGAGTCACCGTGCCGTTCACGATATCCCCCAACGCGGCGGGGTCCAGGCCGACACGCTCGACTAGACCCCTTAGCGTGTGCGCCAACAGCGCATCGGGCCTGACTTCTCGGAACGCGCCGCCGCGCCTGCCGAACGGCGTCCGCAGTGCCTCTATGATTACCGGTTCACCCACTCCATTACCTCCGCATGTGGGGTTTCCCTTTGTTGCGGAATCCGACCGCTGCCGGGATCCACCTTGCTCTCCGCTCCAGAAGCTCCGACTTGCAGTCCCTTCAGGAGGAGACAAGGAGCTCCCTGCCTGCCAGCTTTCCTCTCCCGAGTGTAACATTTGAACGTGCGTTTGTTATAGTCGCACAAGGTACTGTGATGTGAATTCGCAAGTGGGGCAAGGTGGTCGTAGCAGGTTGGGAACACTTCGGTCTCGGATGTGTCCGGCAAGTCATGAGGGTCGGCGGGTAGCTTGGGGGGCGGCCGAGTTCTCCGGGCGGCTTTGGCAGCCAGACGGAGTCGAGCATGGTCTCGAACTGCGCGTTTACCAAACGGTCGGTATAATGTAAACTTCAAGACGGGGGTAGCGAAGATTCGCTGACGATGGCCCGGAAAGTCTCTCTGACGCGGCGAACGGAGGGTAACGTCGTGATGCCAGGTGGTTTTGGTGGGGGAGGCCGGTAATGGTTGCCCGGCTTGGGTCGGTCCAGCAACTCGACTTCCGTGACTACGTGCGTCCCGGCGACGGTGTGCTGTGGGGCCAGGTGGGCGCCGAGCCGTGTACGCTGACGGAGCGATTGCTGGCGCAGCGCGGCGAGGTCGGTGGCTTCCGCTGCTTCCTAGGCCTCTCGGCGGCCGCGACGGTGCGTCCCGAGCACGGCGACCGCGTATCGTTCTCGTCCTACACCGGTTCTGGGCGCAACGCTGCGCTGCATGCTGCCGGTGTGCTCGACGTGCTACCGATGCATTACTCGTCCTTCCCCGACCTTATCGACCGTGGCGTCATCGGAGCCGACGTGGTGCTGCTGCAGCTGGCGCCACCAGACGAGAACGGCCGATACGGCCTCGGGCTTGCCCTCGAATACCTGGGCGCCGCGCTGGACCGGGCGCGGGTAATAATCGCCGAGGTCAATGACCAAGTACCTTGGGTCTTCGGCGATCGGACGCTAACCGATGCCGACTTGACCGCCGTGGTGCATACTTCGCGGCCACCGGCTACCCTGGTGCGCAGTGGCGTTGGCCCCGTACAGGAGCGCGTGGCCGAGCGCGTCGGGGGGTTGATCGAGGACGGATCCACCTTGCAGCTCGGGCTGGGTGCTCTGCCCGAAGCGGTGCTGGCCTGGCTCACCGACCGTAAGGATCTGGGCGTGCACTCCGGGCAGATTGGTGACGCGGTCGCAGACCTGATGGAGGCGGGTGTGATCACAGGAGCGCGTAAGAGCGTCGACCGGGGCCAAACGGTGACCGGCGGGCTGCTGGGCGGCGAGCGGCTGTACCGCTACGCGCACCTCAACGACCGTATCGACTTGCGCGACACTCGCTACACACACGACCCCGAGGTGCTCGCCGCCCAGCATAAGTTTGTCGCGCTGAACTCGGCCGTCGAGGTGGACCTCTCCGGACAGGTCAATGCGGAGATGGCCGGTGGGCGCTATGTTGGAGCCGTGGGAGGGGCGGTGGATTTCCTGCGGGGCGCGCACCGGTCCCGGGGTGGTCTGCCGATCATCGCGCTACCGGCCACGGCCGGTCCCCACAGCCGTATCGTGGCCCGGCTTTCCGGTCCGGTCAGCACGCCCCGCAGCGACGCTGGAATCATCGTCACGGAGCACGGGGCGGCCGACCTGCGGGGGCTGTCTTTGGCGGCCCGTTACGAGCGGATGATCGCCGTCGCGGCTCCCGAGCACAGGGCCGCACTCGACGAAGCAGCGGCAGGGATGTCTCCGCAAAGAACCCCCAACCGAGAACCGTTAACCGAGAAGGAGCGAATGGGATGAGACGTGCAGCGATCGTTGCGCCGGTGCGGACACCGGTCGGCAAGTTCGGCGGGGGACTCCAATCGGTCCCGGTGGAGGACTTGGCCGCTACGGTGGTGAAGGCGGTCGTGGAGCGCTCGGGAGTAGACCCGGAACGCATCGAGGACGTGTCAATGGCGCAGTCGTACGCCAACTCCGAGGTACCATGCGTCGGCCGGTGGGTGGCGCTGCATGCCGGGCTCCCCCTGCGAGTAGCCGGGCTGCAGATCGACCGTCGCTGCGGCGGAGGCCTGCAGGCGGTGGTGACCGCCGCGATGATGGTGCAGACCGGGGCCGCGGATGTGGTCCTTGCGGGCGGTGTGGAAAGCATGAGCAACATCGAGCACTACTCCACCCAGGTTCGTTGGGGAGCCCGCTCGGGCGGCGTGGCGCTGCACGATCGGCTGGACCGGGGCCGAGAGAGGGCACAGCCGGAGTGGAGATTCGGTCACATCTCCGGGATGATCGAGACCGCCGAGAACCTGGCCGAACGGTACGCCGTCACCAGGGAAGAGGCCGACGAATACGCGGTGGGCAGCCACCGACGCGCCTCCGCGGCCTGGGAGAAGGGCTCGTTCGAAAAGGAGGTCGTGCCGGTGCCGGTGCCGCAGCATCGGGGCGACCCGCAACTGTTCGAGCGCGATGAGGGGATCCGGGCCGATACGAGCACGGCGTCTCTCGGCAGACTGCGGACCCTCATGCCGGACGGCACGGTCACCGCGGGCAACTCCAGCCAGCAAAACGACGCCGCCGCGGCTTGCCTCGTGGTAGCCGAGGACAGGCTCTCCCAACTTGGGCTCGATCCGATCGGCTTCCTTGTCGGCTGGTCCGCGGTCGGCTGCGAACCGGCCACCATGGGCATCGGCCCGGTTCCTGCGGTGTCCAAGCTTTTCGCCAGCACCGGCGTCACGTTCGACGACATCGACCTGGTGGAATTGAACGAGGCGTTCGCCTGCCAGGTGCTCTCGGTGCTCAAGGGATGGGGCTGGCACGATCCCGAGCGACTCAACGTCAACGGCTCCGGGATCTCTCTCGGGCATCCCATCGCCGCGACCGGCGTTCGGATGCTCACCACGCTCCTGCACGAGCTGCGCCGCCGCGATGGGCGTTATGGATTGGAGACCATGTGCATCGGCGGCGGCCAGGGTATGGCGGCGCTGTTCGAAGCGGCCTGATTTGGATGGTCGTACCCCTCGACGAAAGGTTGGTAACCGCATGAGTACACGCCAAGCCCTTCCCACGAAACCGGCATGCCGAGCATGACGCCGGCATCCCTGAGCGCAAACTCCGGGCAAACCGGAGCGGCGATCGTGACGGGGGGCGGCAGCGGGATCGGTCGGGCGACCGTCCTTCGGCTGCTGGCCGACGGCTACCCGGTGATCGTCGCGGAGGTTAACGACGGCGCCGCGCGGGAGACCGTCGCCGCCGCGAACGAGGCGGGCTTCTCCGAACGAGTCTGCGCGGCGCACGCAGACGTCTGTCACGAAGAAGACATAGCGCGGGTGGTCGAACTCTCCGTCGAGCGCTTCGGTAGTCTGGCCTGTATCGTCAACAACGCCGGCGTCGGCGGCGCATTCGGACCGATCACCGAGATCGAGTCGGACGACTGGGACTACACGTTCGACGTGACAACCCGGGCGGTGTTCTACGGGATCAAACACGCGACGCGAGCGTTTATCCGCCAGGGCAGCGGAGGGGCGATCGTCAACATCGCGTCGGTCGCCGCGTTCAGTGGGGGATTTGGGGCGCAGGCCTACTCGACGGCCAAGGCCGCGGTGGTGAACCTCACGCGCAGCGCCGCGGTGGAGTTGGCCCCGAACCGGGTGAGGGTGAACGCGGTGTGCCCCGGGGCGATTCTGACCCCGCTCACTCACGGCGGGAGGCCGGAGAGGACGATCGAACGCCTGCTCGTGGCGCAGCCGTGGCCCGACTACGGACGTCCCGAAGACGTCGCCGCCGTCGTGGCATTTTTGTCTGGCTCCGGCGCGGAGTTCATCACCGGGGAGTCCATCAACGTCGACGGTGGGCTTGTCGCCGCCGGGCCGGGCGGCGAGTTCACCAAAGCGATGGGCATGGATCCTCGCACCCGGGGGCTCGTGGGGGTCAACCGCGGCAGCACGGGCGTCAAGTCCGAGGTCCGGAAAAGGTTGTGAAGGCCCGGTCGCGGTGCGCCGGTGGTCCTTCAAGGACCGAGGTAGGCGACGGAGCCGTCGTCCGTCCGGTGGGAGCATTATCTATCCTCAGCCGGACGAGACCCTCGCCGTGGACGAGAGAGAAGGGTACCTTAGCCATCATTCCATCACACGGGACGCACGGGGCCATCGGCGTCTCGAATAACAGGTATGGTGGCGATCGGTCGCTTGCGGGGACGCGTTTGGAGCGCGGGCGGATCGTCGGACGGTACCCGGTGACGACGACCCACGGGAAGGTACAGGGACTCGGGGTGCGGGGTCGGCTGGTCTCCGAGCTTGTCTCTGCGGAGCAAGCCACGAAAGGCCGGACCTCGTGACCGGCTCGAGGCCGAAGTGGGTGTTGGTGGCCGGAGGATCGGGCGGCATCGGGGCCGCGGTGTGCCGAGCGCTGGCCGACGATGGTTGGGACGTCGCCCTGACCTACCGCGCGAACGCGTCGGCGGCCGAGCAGGTCGCCGTCGACGTGGAGCAGAGGGGACGGAGGGCCTCGGTCGCCCGGGTAGACCTCACTGACGAGGCAGCAGCCTCTCGGTTAGTTTCCGAGGCTGGCGGAGACGACCCGCTCTCTGGAGTGGTCTACGCCGCCGGGCCGCATATCCCGATGAAATACATTAGCGCGATGCCGCCGAAGATGCTCGCCGACCTCCTGGCGCAGGACGCGGTGGCCTGCTTTAACCTACTGCAACCAAGCATCGAGCCGCTGCGAGAGACACAAGGGGCCATCGTTGCGGTGAGCACTCCGGCGGTGATGCGATACGCGAAGAGGGACCTGCTATCCGCCGCTCCGAAGGCGGCCATCGAACAGGTCGTGCGGGGCATCGCTTCGGAGGAGGGGCGCAACGGCGTACGAGCCAATTCGGTGGCGGTGGGGCTTCTCGAAGGGGCAGGCATGTGGACCGAGTTGCGCGAGCGCGGCGATTACACCGAAGAGATGCTCGCTGCCGCGAAACGCAACATTCCCCTCCGCCGGTTCGGCGAGGTGGAGGACATCTCAGAGGCGGTGCGATTCCTCTTGTCGCCGCGCGCCAAGTGGATCACCGGTCAGGTCCTCGCCGTCGACGGTGGCTACTC
>CAXTDD010000001.1:30887-35149 GCA_964242955.1 uncultured Rubrobacteraceae bacterium
CCGATCGTCCACGGGCCAGCGTCACGGACGATGTCGGCCAATATCTGCGCGGGTGTGGGGTGAGCGTGGTCGGAAGGAGGGGAAGGTAGTGCAAGGCTGGCGCACCGCTTCGTACACCGCACTCCACGTATGCGAAAAGACGATCACACCCAAAAATGACCGTAGTCGCCCGACACGAGCGCGAGGAGCGCCTTTGGGGCGGAACGGACATCAACGGCGGGACAGATACCAAGACAAGTGCACGGTGGCGTTAGGATGGGGAGCGAATGACTGAGACTCGTGCGGAGAGAAGCGGACCGCTGACCGGAGTTAAGGTAGTGGAACTCGGAGGAATGGGCCCCTGCCCCTTTGCCGGCATGACGCTAGCGGACCTCGGGGCCGAGGTCGTACTCATAGATCGCCCAGGCGGCAACGCTATTGTACCGGGCGACCCCAGATACGACGTCTTGAATCGCGGCAAGAGGTCGGTAGCTCTCAACCTCAAGCGCCCGGAGGCGGTGAAAGCCGTGCTTGCCATGGTGGAGAAAGCCGACGTCATGCTGGAGGGCTTCAGACCAGGGGTGGCGGAGCGTTTCGGGCTCTCCCCCGAAGAATGCTGGGCCCGCAATCCGCGGCTGGTTTACGGACGGATGACGGGCTGGGGGCAGACCGGTCCGCTGTCGTCAGCCGCCGGGCACGACATCAACTACATCGCCCTGACGGGCGCCCTGCACGCGATCGGGAACGCGGACGGACCGCCTCAAGTGCCCGTCAACTTTATCGGGGACTTCGGCGGCGGCGGAACCTACCTGGTGATCGGGGTGCTGGCCGCGCTGCGCGAGGTGGAGAAGGCGGGACACGGCCAGGTGGTCGACGCCGCGATCGTGGACGGCGCTTCGCACCTTCTCGCCGGCATACACGGCTTGCTGAACGCCGGGGCCTGGACCGACGAGCGGGGGGTCAACTTCCTCGACGGGGCCGCGCCGTTTTACGCGGTGTACGAGACGGCCGATCGCCGCCACATGGCGGTCGGTGCGATCGAGAGCAAGTTCTACTCCGAGCTATTGGCCAAGCTCGGTATCGACGAAAACCCGTCGCGGCAGCACGATCGCGACACCTGGCCCGCGACGAGCAAGCGGATCGCCGACGTCTTTCGGAGTCGCACGCAGGCCGAGTGGGTCGCGGTGTTCTTCGGTTCGGACGCTTGCGTGGCCCCGGTGCTCAGCCTGCGGGAGGCGGCAGAAAATCCGCACATCCGGGCGCGGTCCAGCGTCGTGGCACGCGACGGTCTGCTCCAGCCCGCACCGGCGCCGCGTTTTTCGAGGTCACCCACCGCCATCGGCACCCCACCGCCGGTAGTCGGCGAACACACCCGCGAGGCGCTGGAATCTTGGGGCGTGGCAGACTTCGATGAGCTGATCGCTAACGGCGCGGCCGTGGAAGCCGAGGAAGGAACACGGTCATGACCCATGCCTTTGAAGGGATCACCGGACCGAAACGGGATCCTGTACGCCAATGAACACACTCGGTCGTTGGACGACGCCCCGCTCGCGTCGTCCACTGCGACCCGTCTGCGCCGGAGGCCCGAAAATCGCTGCGCAGCATCCTCCGAGCCAGGCAACGTACCTGCGCGCAGCTGATCCCCGCCCGCTCCTTTCCTTCGAGTCGGACCGCTACGATGTTGCCAGCGGAGCGACCGGCGCTAACCGGCCCTGCGCGTTCCCTTGCGACGGGAGCGGAGGCCGGTGTGCTCCTGCGTCCTTTGCAGCGCGCTGTTTAAATCTTCTATACGCTGCACGACGAAGGATAAACCCCCCTTCGGTTCTCGTCCTACTCGCCCGTCTAGGCCCAGGGGGCAAGGTGGCCTAAGCTTGTCTTTTAAGCGCAAGGAGTTTTGCGACGGGCGTTATGTCCGTCGCAAAACTCCCTCCGCTCGCTTTCCTAGGCGGTTCAAGCGCCTTTCTTGAGCGCCGGGTAGCGCTTCGCCCGGCCCGAGAGGCGCCCCTTGGGACGTCCCGGCGATCTGCCGCACGGTTTCGGGGCGCCGGCCGGTGTGCCCACCGCCGCCAGGAGCGTCGCGAAACTACGCAGCACCCTGCACGGCGTCAGCCGCCGGTCTCGCTGCGGGCGTTCCCACGGCAGGCGCCGGTCGGCCGCGCACGAGCGGGCCAGCCTCAGCTGGGCGTAGGCGGCCACCACCAGCCAAGTCCAACGGTCGGCCTGCTCGGGATGCCTGACCCTCGGCGCGGTCCACCCGAGCGTCTGCTTGAGGAAGCGGATGGCGTGCTCCAGGTCGAAGCGCCTCACGTAGGCCCGCCAGAGCAGATCCAGGTCCGGTTCGCCTTCGCCGGAGAACCATAGCCACAGCTTCTTCGGCTTGCGTGTCTGCCGCGGCAGCTTGCCCACCTCGACCGGGACCACGGTGCCCCGCACCACGGGCGCCCTCTCGCACCCGTAGCGCTCGCCTATGCACCGGGTCTTGGGGTGCAGCCCCGACCAGGCGCGCACCCGCACCGTGCCGTAGTCCTCGGTGCGTCAGCGGTGCTCGGCCGGAGGCGGCGTCCAGGTTGCGGGGTCGGGAAGGGAAAACTTCCTGCCGTGGCGGCGCGGGCGTCCGACCGGCCTCGGCTCGACCTCCTCAGGCTCGGCGTAGAAGGCGCGGTTGGAGTGCAGCCGCACCAGGACGTGGGCGCGGTGGCCCTCCAGGCCGCGCTGCAGCTTGACGGGGTCGTAGCCGGCGTCGAAGCCGAACAGGGGCGGAGCACCGCGGCGCGGCGAGCGGTCCAACAGATCCTTCACCTGCTCCACCGCCACGTCGTTGGCGTCCTCCTCCGGGCGGACGCGCCTGGCGTCCAGGGGCGACACCCACGAGTCGCGCTCGAAGGAAGGCCCGGCGACGAGTTGGTAGGCCCGGCCCGCGACGATGGGCTGCCCGGCCGAGTGGCGGGACGGATGGTAGTAGTACCCTCGCCCCGGGCTCGCCTCCGCGTCGCAACGGCTCCAGACGCTGACGTCCACGGCGTAGACGGAGGGTTGTTTGCCGTCGCCGACCGGAGCGTACCGAGCCAGCAGTTCGCGCAAGGAGCCTTCGTCGACGCGCCCGCGGCCCAGGGCGGCGTAGAGGCTGCCCCAGCCCCTGCGGTGGACGGGTGCCAGGCTCAGGTGGACCGGCGAAGGAACCGTGCCGGCGGTAAGCAGGGCGTCGGCCAGTTCGAAGAGGGCGTCGGCTCGTCGGTCGAAGCACCGGTAGAGCGAGCCGCGGAAGGCGCGCAGAGGGTCGAGGGTTTGGGCCGAGGAGTCCATGACGATCCATCGTGCCCCGGTCGGTCGCCGATGTCCACCACCGCCGATCCATGGCCCCTCGGGTTAAAAGACAAGCTAAGGCCTGAGTGGATCATGAATCGGTTCCGTGGTCGTTCGGGTTGGCCGCCGGTCCACGGTCCAGGTCGAGCCGCCTTTCCATGTCGAGTCGGAAGGTGCCGTAGGGGTTGACGTGGCTCCCGTACAAAGGCGAGAGGGCGCGCCGGTCCGCGGCGGTCAGCTTGCCTGCCTCATCGGGCTTGTCGAGGACCCGCTGCATCAGGAGCGTGTTCACGTGGACGAGGGCCGACTGGAGCAGGTGCAGCGCGAGCATGGAGACCTCCTGGTGTTCGCGATCTGAGCCGGTGAGGTCGCTGTCTTTGCCGTAGAAGAGGGCGCCGTTGGCACTGTTCCAGTTCTCGACCACCTGCAGGCTGTCGTTTACTTCCCGACGCAGTGCCTCCGAGGTCAGGTACTCGCAGGCGAAGGCCGTTCTCGCCGCACGTCCGAGCTCCTCTATGGCCTGGTAGGTCGGGTGGTTGGGGCCGCCGCGGGTGAAGCGCCTTAGGACCTGCTCGGCCTCGGCGGTTCCGAGCCTGAGGGCGGTGGCGTACTTGACGATCTGGTCGTACTTCTGGGCGATCAGCGCGCGACGTCGAAGGTAAGCAATCGTAACGATCCTTTCCGGTCGGGAAGGAAGTGCCGCGGTCAACGGTTTCTCAGTAGCCTCAGTACCACGAATGCCGCCCCCACGGCGGCGAACGTCGCCGCCACCGCGGCGCGCCGGTCCATCGGTATATGGGCGCTGCCCTCGGGGATCGGTGGCGCGGCCGGGTCCAGGTGCCCGCGCAGCCGGTCGGCGGCCGGGGTAGGCGCTCCGGCGGCGCGGGCGAGCTCTGCGAGCTCTCCGGCGAGCTGCCCAGTCTCATCGGGGGAGTTGCCGGCCTGTGGCCCGAGCGCCGCCTCGGCGCTCTCCGTGCCAA
>CAXTDD010000002.1:0-33431 GCA_964242955.1 uncultured Rubrobacteraceae bacterium
CCTCTGGGACGTTCACCACGGCGGCGTATTCTGAGTACGCGTTCGCCGAGGTAGACCCACGGGGCGAAGACGTGGCGGACGTTCGGGGCCTTGCCCACCATACTGGCGTAGGCGTTCCAGCCATACTCCCCGTCCAACTCGTAGCCTGCGTACGCGCCATGCCAGACCCCGCTTTTCTTTGCGGCTGCGAGATTCGACGCGCCGAGTCCTGCGGCGGAGAAGGCCACGAGCCCTGCTCCCGCCGTTCTGAGGAAGCTGCGCCTCGGGAATACCAACTCTGTCTTCAATTGCTGACCTCCCTTACCATCAGTTCTGTAGTCCTCCACGCAAGGTACGTACCTGATTTCTCTCCATTAACGCTAGTCGCGTGTCGAACTAGTCTTGTGTCAAGGATGATTCGATGTATGCTGCGGCCACCTGATGCCGAAGGGGGCCGCCATAAAGAAGAGCTACGTCGTCGAGCTCACCGAGGACGAGCGCGGGAGTCTCAAGAGGCTCATCTCCCGGGGCACCGCCTCGGCCAAGATGCTCAAACTGCGCCCGCATCCTCTTGAAGGACGACGTCGGGGAGTACTCCGAGGGCTTGGCGCTCTCTGACGATGCCATAGCCCGAATGCTCACAACGTCGGCGGCCACCGTGGGGAGGGTGAGGACGCACTTGTGACGCCAAGGGCTGGAAGCTGGCGCTTGAGCGTTCGGCGTCGGACAGGGTCTACGAGAGGTCCCTGGATGGGAGGGCCGAGGCGAGGCCGATCGCCCCGGCTTGCTCGGGGCGCCGGAGAGGATGGACCGTTGGAGCCTGCGCTTGCTCGCTCAGAAGGCCGTGGAGTCAGGCGCGGCCGAGAGCGTCTCCCACGAGACGGTCAGACATACGCTCAAGAAAACAAGCTCAAGCCCCACCTAGTGAGCGGATGGGTCATCCTCCCGAAGGAGAGCGGCAGCTTCGTCTGAAGCAGTGACATCGGCCGCGAGGGCGAGGTTCGTCTGGCCCTCGTTCGGGTACACGTCGGCGACGGTAGGAACGGCGGTCTGCGCTATGTCGTAGGTCAGGCCGGAGGGGTTGTCAACCTGCACCGTCCCGTTGACGACGCCGTTGAATACCTTGCCCATCGAGTCCGACTGGGTGCCCGCAGTCCCCACCTTGTATCCCGTCGGGGCGGTTTAGCCGTCGAGCACGTGCAACTCCTGCGGGCCTCCCGCCACCAAAGGCCCGACGTTCCCGTTTCTCTCGAAGGTGAAGGCCCTGCCCTTGCAGCCCGACCGGTCCGTCTTCGACGTGTTGGAGGCCGTCAGATCGTCGTAGCCTACCGACTTGCCGCGCGCGACGTAGAACCCCGTCGTGCCAGTGTGTTTAGCGGTGAGGTTGCTCAGGTGGTACGTCCCGCCCGCGGAGGTTGAGTCCCACGCCGTGCCCTGAAGGTCGAAGCCGGACGTCTAAGAGCTTCCGTCAATAGGGAGTGCGTCTACGTGTAAAGCGGGCACGGATGCTCGATCATCCGGGGAGTCCTCTAAGCTACCCGAACAGAAGGAGCCTGCTCCGTGCCCGCGATCCAACCATACATCATCGAGCCCATCTGGGAGCAATTCGAAGCCCTCTTGCCCGAGCGAAGGACGGATCATCCGCTCGGATGCCACAGGCCCCGCGTCCCCGATCACGTGGTCTTCGCCAAGCTGGTCGCGGTCTTGGTGTTCGGGTGCGCCTACGAGAGGATCGCCGACGCATCTTGCTCGGAGAGCACGCGGCGTCGTAGGCGCGACGAGTGGATCGGCCTCGGTCTGATGGAGAGGCTAAGACAGATCTCCCTCGGGGCTTACGACCGCCTCATCGGCCTCGAACTGGCCGACCTGGCGGTCGACGGGTGCATAACCAAAGCTCCCTGCGGCGGGGAGAAGGCGGGAAGGAGCCCGGTAGATAGGGGGAAAGGGGGCATCAAACGTTCGACGGTGGTGGACGCAAAAGGCATCCCGCTTGGGACCGTCACGGCCCCGGCCAACCGCAACGACTCGCCGCTATTGGGCGCGACCCTCGACACCCTGGAGCCGCTCGGGGAGTTGCCGGATCGGGCGAGGGTGCATCTGGACCGCGGCTACGACTCGAAGGCCACCCGCGAGAAGCTAGAGGCCCGCGGTCTGAGCGGCGAGATCTCCGAGAGGGGCAAGCCCGCACCACTGCAAGCCGCGCGACGCTGGGTTGTGGAGCGCACGAACTCGTGGCACAACGCCCACAAGAAGCTGGCGCGGTGCACCGAGAAGCGCGGGCGGGTGATCGACTTTTGGGTGGCGTTCTCGGAGGTGGTCATCATCGTGAGGCGGCTCGTCAGGGAAGGCTGGATCCGCTACCGCTGGGAGGGCCGACCTTCCCGTCGGCCATCACCTATTGACGGAAGCTCTAAGTCGCTTTGCACCGAAATGTTGGTCAAACGGACGGTGCCCTGCGTTTGGTAGGTGCCTCCGTCGGGGCGCTGCCCCTCTTTGCGGGCGCTCGGACGGCCTTCCTCGTCGCGACCGAGGAAACTCCCCTGGTCTCTGGCGAGAAGACCTCGATGTCCCTGAACTCAACCGAGTCGACCGCGTCGATCTCAATGCCACACCTGGCCGCCCCTTGGCCCGGCCAGCCCGGAGTTCCCCGGAATGCGCCGCCGTTGGTCACGGTGCCGCTCTCGAACGTGACGCTCGAGGGCACCATCGTGACGTACTTGTAGTATACTCGTGCGGCCTGTAGTCGTCGGGACCCATGATCGGCGCCTCGTAGCAGCACAGCAGCCCGCTGGCCGACGTCCCGTACACCACGAACTTCTCCACCGTCACGCCGCTCTGGCCGTCGACGACGATCCCCCTTGCCCTGCTGTTCTTTACGGTCACGTCGTAGGCGTAGCCGCCGACGCCGCACGAGTGTACTTCGTTTGTGCTGAGAAAAGCCAGTCCGTCGTCCCCGGTGTTCTCGGTGTACAGGCGGCGGACGGCGGGACTCTGGCAGTTGGCGAAGTGCACCCCATCGGCCCTGGTGTTCTTGATCCGGGTTTGCCTACCCTCGTCGGCGACAACGGAAGGCTGACGCATTTGAAGAAGTACAGGCCGGCCGCGCTTGCGCCTTCGATGTTCGCGTTCTGCACGACGGTGACGGAGGTCTCCCTGAACGACATGTTCGCCCCGTAACTGTTGCGCGCGGCGGGCAGGGTTTCGTAGGTGGCCGACAGACCCTCGAAACGGGCACCCGCGCCGTAGTAGAAATCCAGCCCGTGGTGCGTGGTGCTCGTGAAGACAAAGCGGGCGCCCGGTTGCATCCTCAGCGTCCCCTCAAAGTAGCCGATGGCGATCTGCGGCGCGGAGTTGTCCACAAAGTAGTCGCCGGGCGGAAACTCGATCAGTCTCCTGTTCGGAGCGGTTGGGTGGCCGCCAAGGGCGTTCTTGAGGTTCTCCCGATTCTGCTCGGCCTTCGACCGGTCGTTAGGGACGATGTCCACGGAGGTCGCCGTTTCTGCGAAGGCCGACCTCGCTGCGGTGCTCGGGAGCGTCGCCGCCGCCAGACCAGCGCCGCCAAGCGCAAGAAACCTTCCCCTACTCAAAGCCTTACCTGTTACAGATTTCCTGCGACGCTCGAATCCGTCCTCATCCATGCACGCCCCTTCCCATCTCGTCTAATCGGTGGCCTCAGCGCCGCACTGGCCACCGAGGAGTACACAATATTGTGTGTATCAGTTAGTGCTTTACGCAAGGGCGAACATCGTAAAGCATACGCTGGACGCCCGAAAGTACATCATCGCGCTTCGCCATCAGGTTGTGTCTCTGAGGTGCGACATACGCGAACTGCACTTTCGTACTTTACAGAGACAACCTTTACAGCGGTACTCCCAGGCATTGATCCCGTGCTTGGTAGCCGCAGTGGGCGAACCAGCCGGTCGGGTCTCGGGGCGTAACAGCACGGAGCGCCACGCCCATGGCCTCATCCAGGGCATCGCGGGTGCGCGGCCCGACCTTCCTCACGAGCTGCTTTATCTCGGAGAAGGCCTCCTCTATGGGGTTGAGGTCCGGCGAGTAGGCCGGCAGGAACACGAGGTCCGCCCCCCGCGCCTCGACGAACTCCCTAACCTTGTCGGTCCTGTGCGCCCCAAGCCCGTCGAGAACCACCACCTGCCCTGCTTCCAGCGTCGGGGCCAGGAACTCTTCCACGTAGGCCTCGAAGAGCTCGGCATCGATGGCCCCCTCGATGGAGACCGACTCGCACATCGCCCCTTCGAGGGTGATCTAGGCGATCGGGGTCTGGTTGCGGCCCCGCTTCCTCGGGACCTTGCCGTAAGCCCGCTCCCCCTTCGCCCGCGGGCGTGCCATGGAGGTGTGGAAGCCGGACTCGTCCACGAACACCAGCCTCCTGGCGTCGAAGCGGGAGGCCGGCCGCCGCCACAGCCCCCGCGCCTCCTCGCCGCGCTCTTGGGCTACGGGGGACTTTTTTTGAGCGGCCAGCCTCCGGGCAGGCGGGAGACCACCCTCCCGACCGTCGAGGTGGAGACCGGCACCCCACGGGCCTCCTCGAACGCCTCGCGGTGCTCCGCAAGCGTGAGGTCGTGGTTCTTCTCCAGGTGGGCCGGCAGCCACCCCTCGAGCGTCGCGCCCTTCACGCGGGGACGGCCGGGGATGGGGACGGCCTCGACCCCGCCCGTCTCGCGGCGCCGCCCGAGCCAGCGCTTGATGGTCGGCGCCGACACGGAGAAGGTCCCGGCGACTTCCTCCCTGGGCACCCCACGGTCCACCGCGGCGAGCACCCTGATCCTCAGATCCTTCGAGTAGGGTTTCATGCCCACAGGCTAACACCGGATCGATACTTACACTGACCGCTGTTAGTGCTGGCTGACCAAACCGGAGATCCCACCTCAACGACCTGCCTTTGCTGTTGCAATCGCTTTCAGAATTCCACCAACAGGAATCCGCACGAAAATAGTACTTGCGGGTGTTTCGTCAACCTCCGTACTGATTTAACATAGAGAATGGGAGTAGGAAGGCGTTCTTCCCACCCAGAGGCCGTTCGATGTGGGACGTGTACTCGATTGGCGGATCAACGAGAGGGCGCTGCGGATGAGAAGGACAGTGGCGATGCTGGCGGTGGCGATGCTGGCGGTTGCGGTACCCGCGCTGGCTGCCGAGCTGACGCGCTACGAGGGCGAGGGCCAGAGCTACGGGGCCTTTGCCCGTCCGGTCGCGGACGCCGCGGCCCTCAATGACCGCGCCTTGCGCTACGACGACAACGGACGCGCCTCCAAGACGGTAAGTCTGTCGGGGCCGGCTACCCAGGTAGTCGTCAGGTCCCGTATCCCTGCCACATCCGACAGCTACGTGTCGCTCCGGTTGATCGTGGACAACGCCTTCAAGGGCGAGAAAACGATAGCCCGCACGGTCACGGCTTACCAGGACCGGGCGTTCGCCGTGGATCTTCCCGCCGGACAGCACACCATCGGCGTCGCGGGGGCGAACATCTCCGGATCCGACGCCCTGCTCGTGGACCGTGTGACCATCAATGGAAGTGCTCCGCCGCCGGACACGGACGGCGACGGGATGGCCGACGCTTCGGACAACTGCCCGGAAGCGGCCAACGCGGACCAGGCCGACGGCGACGGGGATCTGACCGGGGATGCGTGCGATGCACAGCCCGGCATCGACAACCGCTACGGGTTCTCGCCTTCCAACACCGCCCAACAGAACCGCGACGCCCTGTTGTCGATGAGCAACACCGGCCGCGACGTGGTGCTGCCCCCCGGCGACTATCTGGTGGACAACGAGCTGGAGAAGCCGCAGATTACCGTGTCGAACTTCTCAGGTTCGTTCACTATGCGCGACGGGGCACGCCTCGTCTTCACCGAGAACGGTATGAATGCGAACGGCACGGTGAAGACAGAATGTGGCACGAACCCAGGCGGCACGATCGTACCATGCCGCCTGGGTATACTGGGAGTCCGATTCTCTAGCGGAACGGGCGCTCGCTTCTACGGTCTCAGCAACGGCTGGCAGGATGGGCGGCCCACGAAGCGCTACGGTTCGCGCGGCCCGTTCGAGTGGGAGGGCACGACGGACACGCTGGTGGAGGCGGCGAGGGTGGACGGCTCCCAGGCCGCGGGTTTGGGCTTTGTCTCTTCCAAGCTCACGGATACCGTTGTGAAGAGGTGCGTAAGGCCCGTCGTAAGAGATGCGATTGTGGAGAATACCATGGCCGACGGCATACACGTTGCCAACTGCCAGGATGCTGAGGTCGCCGACAGTCACACCTCGAACACCGGCGATGACGGTATAGCGTTCCTCAACTTTAGTGACCGTCCCGATCTCTCGGGAGGCTACGCCCATGACGTAACCGTTACCAAGTCTCGTGCCAGGGGCATCGCTGTCGCCGGTCAAAGAGACGTGACGATAGGGAGATTTCAGGTGGGAACAAACCAACCCACGCCGGATGGCTCTTCGGTGAGCGGTCTCTGGTGCGCCTACGCGTCTACGCCCGCCGATACGAGAGTACCGTCGAACGTCGTGTTCAAGGATGGCAGCGTTTATCATGGGGGTACTTTTCGAGGTACTCCCGAGTGGCCAGGTCAAAACGGGAACAAGTATGGTATCGAGTATGGTGACGTAGAATCCGTCCGGTTTGACAATGTCACTGTCGTTTCGCCGGGCACCAGGGGGGTCTCGGGACATATTTCTCTAGGGCAACTGCCGAACGGTGCCGTTATTGGCGACGGTATCGTTCACCTTAGCAACATTGAGGTAAGAGACGTACCAGAGTCTGGCTTCGACCTCAACGCCAGGAAGCTGTACCTAGACAACCTCACCGCCAAATACCCGGGCAAGTACGGCTTCTACGTTAGGGGTAGCGATTCAGTTGGCTACAGCAAGCTGACCTCGGTCAACGCCAACAACTCGGGCGATCCCAATGACCCAGGCTCCACAGGACGCGCCTTTGGTTTCGAAAACAACGCGAGTGTTGGTCCCATACCCGGGGCTACGAAGCCGCAAGAGTTGCACGTGGTGGATGATCAGGTTACCCCTACCGGCTATAAGGTCGTTCACGCTGGCACACAATCGGGTACGCTGGGTAAGATTTACGATGGGGTGATCAACGGGACGGTCAGGGTGGAGAGATACGCTTCCTCTAACCTGACCTACGAGATCGTGAACGGCCCGTAGTTCGTAGTGTATTAATGCAAGGACACAGCACCAATGTGGTCGAAACCATAGAAAGAGGAAGATGCAGGACTGTTGAGCGCCGGAGAGCCTATGTTCACCACCCGAAAATTTATCGAGGAAAGGAACGCCTGCCGGCCCTTGATAGTGTTAGTCAAATATTCAGGAACCATTCGTAGCACCAATTTCGTCCTTGCTGTTCCTATCGGCCATACGGAGGGAGAGGAACGTGAAACACGAACGCACGATAGAAAAGGTGAGGGTGGGATCCCTCGACGTGCGGGGTATCGTGGTGCCCAGTGAGAGTATAAGCCGCGCCAGGTTTATCGCGTTGAGCGCGGCTGCGGTCTTGAGCACGACCGCGGGTGTCGGATTGCAACGCACCGTCGCGGGAGCCACCCCGATGGGCGACCCGATAGACCTGACAACGTTGGGTATGGGTACGGACAAGAATGGCGTCGAGAATCGTCGGGCGTTCGTCGAAGCGCTACGCTACAACAACCGGCGCTACTATATGCCCCCCGGTCGCTACCTGATGGACAACTCTCACGAGGCACCCGGCAACGGCGCCAATCCCAACGGGGTGATCAACATAGACGGGTTCAGCGGGGAGTTGATCATGGACACGGACGCCCAGATAGTGTTCCTCGACCCCACCAAGCGCGGGTTCGTGTTCTACGAAGGCACGGGTGCTGTTTTCAGGAACACTAACCTGACGTTCCAGACGATGCCGAATCGCCGTGTAGTGCCGGAGGAATGCCTCACGTTCGACAATCATACCGGGCTGCAGGTACTCAACCCGATCGTCAACGGTTCGGCGGCGGCAGGTATACTGCTCTTCCGCTGTACCGATCCCCTGGTGACGGGAGCACGGATAACGAACACCATGGCCGACGGTTTGCATTTTGCCAACTGCCAGAACCCGCGCGCCGAAGGTCTGCGCACGAACAATACCGGCGACGATGCGCTGGCTTTCATCAACTACGCTGATGCACCAGCGTACACTGGCGGTTACGCTAGGGACATCGACGTCAGCGACTCCAAAGCACGCGGCATCTGTGTCGGGGGTCAGAGCGGCGTCACCATAGAAGATTTCCAGGTAGACGGCACGAACGCCAGCGGCCTTCTTGTGTGCCGCGACGCCTTCTTCGACACTAGGGTGCCGGACAATGTGATCGTGCGCCGGGGTACTATCCGCAATGCTGGATCGGTCGTGGACCCGGCCGGTAAGACGGGCAACAAGTTCGGTATCGAAGCCGACGGTTTCGACAATGTTTCGCTCTCTAGCATCACCGTCATCAGCTCGCGCAACCGGGGCCTGAGTTCGTTCGGGAGGCGCAATGTCGGTGGCCGCGTGACGCGCGGCGCTTTGCAGTTGCGCGGCATAAAGTTGGATGTGCCGCAATCGGACGGGTTCAACATCCAGGATTCGCTGCCGGATATGGCAGGCTGCACCGCCGCCGGCTCCTACGGACCGGGATTCTACTTCGGTCGCTGCCCGGAGGTCAGATACTCTGGCACGCTTAGCGCGGTTCGCACCTCGCAGCGCCGCACCGAACGCCGCGCGTTCTGGTTCGAGAACAACGGCTACGTACGCGGTGCCGAAGGGATACTCGACATAGTGGATGGACGCTCTGCCGATGCCGTTACCGGTTACGTGCTGTTCACATCCGGCGACGGGGGCGGCAACCTCGGAAGGTACAGAGACTTGCTTACCCACCGAGCGGTGAAGGTAGAGAACAACTCACGCCTCACCCTCGGGCGCGTCTAGCCGGCACGCTTGGCGCCATGAAGTTAGATTAGAAGTTCTGTCTTCCCTTCCTACGCTGGCTCCTTCCGAGCGTTTCGCAACCGAGCGGGGCAGTTGCTTGTGTCGGAAAGGCTTGATTCGCGAGCAAAGGACTGCTCCCCTCCAGGCCCCGCTGCAGCTTCACCGGATCGTAGCCCGCGTCGAAGACGAACAGGGGAGCGGTCCTCCTTGTATCTTGGTTTTGGTCGTAAACTGCGGCCGTGGAGGGCGCGGCAGACCGATGCCTCCTTGGTCCGGGCTCTTCGCTCGAAGACCGCAAGAAAGCACGGGTCGTCGCGCCCGGTCCTTTGGTGGAGCCCGAACGGTTGCCGGGGCCGCCGGCGTGGTAGCCGGCGAGCCCGTATCCGCAAGGTCGGGCCACGACGAGGAAGGAGAAGGCGGATGAGCCCCATCCCGGAAGAGGTCCACGTCGGCATAGTCGTCTCCAAGGCGCGCCTCGACGTCTCCGTGATGCCGGAAGGTTCGACCCTCGCGGTGACCAACGACCGGGCGGGCATCGACGAGCTCCTCGAGCTCCTCGATCGGTTGCGCCCCGAGTTGGTCGTGATGGAGGCCAGCGGCAAGTACGAGCGCCCCGCGGCTGCGGCCATCGCGGCCCGTGGGCTCGCCGTCGCCGTCGTCAACCCCCGCCAGGCGAGGGACTTCGCGAAAGCCACGGGCCGGCTCGCCAAGACCGACCGGATCGACGCGGAGATCCTCGCCCGCTTCGCAGGGGCCGTGGGCCCCCGCCCGAGCGTCATGCCCGACGAGGAAGCCCGCCTCTTGCAGGCGATCCTCGCCAGGAGGCGCCAGCTGCTGGAGATGCTCGTCGCCGAGAAGAACCGCCTCCAGATGGCGCCCGATCCGGTCGCGAAGCGCATCCGCGCCCACACCAAATGGCTCGAGAAGGAGCTCTCCCGCACCGACGGGGAGCTCGACGAGGCCGTCGAAGCGAACACCGCCTTCAAGGAGAACGAGGCGCTGTTGAGGAGCGTGCCGGGCGTGGGCCCGGTCCTGGCGCGGACCCTCCTGGCCGAGCTGCCCGAGCTCGGCGCCATCACCCACAGGCGCCTCTCGGCCCTGGTCGGGGTGGCCCCCTTCAACCGCGACTCCGGCAAGCTGCGCGGCAAGCGGGAGGTGTGGGGTGGGAGGGCGCCGGTGAGGGCGACGCTGTACATGGGGGCGTTGGTCGCCACCCGGTACAACCCGATCCTCAAGGAGTTCTACGGACGGCTGCTTTCGGCGGGCAAGCCCAAGAAGGTGGCCCTGGTGGCGTGCATGAGGAAGCTGCTCTCGATCCTCAACGCCGTGATGCGGGACCGCACCCCCTACCATCCTACTCACCTCCTAACCCCTTGACTTCCAAGACGGTTGCTTTCTTCGGGCGACCGGCGCGAGAACGCCTTGCCCTGCTCGGCGGCCACCCCGTTGGCGTCTCGGGCGGGGTGAACGCGCGTGACGTGCACCGGAGCGGTCCAGCTCTCGCGGACGAAGTTGAGCCGGGCGACGAACTGGTAAGCCCATCTTGTCACGATGGGCTGGCCGGAGGAGTGGCGGGAGGGGTGGTAGTAGAAGCCGCGCTCGGGGCTCGTCTCGGCATCGCAACGGGCCCACACGCTCGCGTCCATGGCAAAGACGGGCGGCCCGTTCTCGGCTTCGGCAAACGGGACCCGGGCGAGCAGCCTGCGTAGGGCCTCGGCGTCTGTGGCCCCGTGCGCCAAAGCGGCGCAGAGGCTGCCCCACCCGCGGCGATGGGAAGCCGGGAGGCTGAGGCGGACGGGGGAAGGGACGGCATCCGCAGCGAGGAGGGCGTCGGTGAGCTCGAAGAGGGCGTCGGCCCTGCGGTCGAGGCACCCGTACAAGGAGTGACGGAAGGAGCGAAAGGCGCGAAGAGCATCGAAGCTTTCCATGGTGCAACCACCATGCACCCGCTCGCATCGTCCCGCATCCTTCAACCGCCAGCACAGTTAAAACGCAAGCTAAGAAGAGGGGCGAGGAGATACGCAGAACGAGCAACGCCACGCCCATCGTTACCTGGGAACCTTGGGCTGGTCCCGAAGCTGATCCGGCACAGTTCCCGCTGGACGATTTAACGTCGGGTAAGCACGATGAATACATCGAAACATGGGCAAGAGCGGCGGCAGACTACGATGAGCCTCTCTACCTCCGTTTCGCCCAGGAGATGAACGCCGGCTGGTTCCCGTGGGGCGTGGGCACGAACGGCAACACGACCACGGATTACGTGACGGCCTGGAGGCACATTCACGATATCTTTGAGCAGGAAGGGGCGACCAACGTCAGGTGGGTGTGGGCCCCCAACGTGAAGCCGGGGCTGCCCACGCCGTACGCCGAGCTGTACCCGGGTGACGATTACGTGGATTGGCGCTTGACGGTTACAACTGGGGTACGATCAGAGAATGGTCGACTTGGCAAACCTTCACGGGGGTGTTCAAGACTTCCTACGACGAAATCATCGGCATCTCAAACAAACCCGTGATGATCGCTGAGACGGCGTCGACGGAGGAAGGCGGAGACAAAGCGGCGTGGATACGGAGCGCGTTCCTAACCGAGGTGCCGTCCCAATCATTTCCGCGTATAGCGGCCATCAACTGGTTCAACGCCAACAAGGAGACCAATTGGCGCATAGACTCCACTCCAACTCCTGACGACACTTACAGCGCTGCCAACGATGCTCACAGGGAGGTCGCCCGTGATCTCCTCTATCAAAGCAATCTGCCCTAACCGGGCTACTCATAGGGCCACTCGGGTCACACGTGAGGGGACATTCTGCCCGGCGCTGTGGTACTGCGCCGATCATAGAGCTTGGCGCGACGGGCACGAGAACGTCCCTGGGACAGCTGCAAGGGCGCGTCAAAGAGCTGTGGGGCCCGAGATCCTCGCCAGATGAGCGTTGCGAGAATCTTAGGTCCTGAGCGACTGTGACCAATCAAGAGTTGGGGGTCAGCTGGAGTATCCTCACTTGATCGGTCACGGATACCGAAAAGCTCTGGGGATTGGCGTAATCGCTGACGTACGTTGTCCCCTGGGCGGGGGCGAAGAGGAGCGCCCGGCGCATCGGCTTCTCTATTCTCACGTTCACCGTCTGGGGGGAGACTGTGGAAGCAACCTTCTCGACCGGGTCCCAGCTGGATTTGCCGAGCCACAGGACGAGGTAGAAGCGGCCGTCGCTCTTTTGCAGCAGGGTGTGGTGGACGTCCAGCGTCTGCCCGCCCATCGAGTAGTTCAAAACGCCCGGCGTGTAGGTACTCGTGGCCGACGCGGGTTCCTCAAGCAAGGCGATCATGTTCTTTAGCACCGTGAAGGCGGGCTTCGGTGAGAAATCGTTGCGCAAGAGCCCGAAGTTGGACTCCAGATCGTCCTTCTCCGTATCGGGGTGGTCGTCGAGCAACTCGTAGGCGTAGGTACGAGCGATGCCCCGGTTGAAGTTGTCGAGGTAGGTGCGCGGTACGTACTTCCCGGCCACGCCTTCCGGGGTAGGCAGGTGCGTATCTGAACTCTTTAAGGCGTTATGGAATCCCGTCTCGGTCGCCATGATCGGCTTCGCACCGCTGACCTTCCGCGCGTTCGCTACGTAGAAGGATTCGACGTTGGAGCCCTCCGGCGCGTAGCCGCCCGAGTAGGAATGGATGTTGCCGTAATCGAGGTATCGACTGACATCTCCTACCTGCTCCGCGTTGGACGGTTCGCCGAGAGATGGACCTACCACAGGAAAGCTGGCAGTGGACGGATTGCCCTTGACCGCCTCGTACACGCCTTGCTGGTGGACGGTCAGCTTGCTTGCCCACCCCGGGTTGGAGCCATCTTGGTTGCTGAGATCGTACTCGTTAGTGCCCTCGAAGGCTTCCACAGACGTGCCGGCCAACTCTTGAACCCGCCTTACCTCGTCGGCAGTGACGGTATCGAACATGCTCCACTGCTTCTGGAAGATCAAGTCGAACTTCAATCCGAGGGCCGCCACAGCGTTATACCTGCCGTAGGCTTCCTGATTGGTGACGATCGGGTGGTTGTCGGGGTTGAGGTAGGCGGCGTCGCGCAGGTGGTTCACGCCGAGTTCGCCGAGCTTGGTCTTGACCTTCGCTACGTTCGTTTCGGTGTTCGCGTAGTCTGACGCCTCGTCGTTCAGGTGGGTGTTGACGCCCATCGAGTCTACGAAGACGTTTGCCTTTCTCGCCGGCTCGTTCGCCGCATCCGCCCTGTCACCGAACGGAACGAGGGCCAGCAGGAGAGCGATTGATACAGACACGGCTACCCCTATCAGGGATAAGCGCGAGGCAGACTTTACCCTGCCTTCGCGCGACACGACAATGGCAGAGACCGCAGCAAGGGAACCATTATATTTCAAGAATCCCTGTCGTGTGAATCGGTGTCTCTCACGCTTCCCGATGACATCCCTGTTCACTAATTGCTCCTTTTGCGTCGTTTGCGATCCGATTGCGGCTGGCGACAAGCCGGACGAAGCTCGGGCAGAGCTTCGTCCGGAAGAGGCAAGAGTGCACGGTCTCGTTGCGCACCGCTACCGACCTCCAGTGGTAAAAAACCACGCCTTCTGCTGGTTGCCGCGGTCCATGGCACTCTGGTCCAGCGGGTTGCCCGCCGAGTCCTTCGCTCCGATGGTGACCACCGCCTTGTACCTGGTGTTCGCCTTCAGCTTGGTCGCCGAGGTCCCGTAGGGTTCGAGGAACGCCTTCCGGCCGTTGTAGTCTAGGGTGACGGTGACGTTGTTTATGCGGTCCGCGCAGCGAGTAGAGGGGCTGCACTTGTAGACCTTGAACGTCGACTTCGTGATGGTGGAGGGGTCCATCTTCTCGGAGAAGGCAGCCACCAGATCCGTGCCGCGTGTCACACCCTTCGCCCGGTTGGCGGGGCCAACGCCCTTTACCTTCGGCGCCACAGCATCGACGGTCCAGGTGCGTGTGGCGGGGCTATTGTCCGTGTGGCCGGCCGCGTCGATGGCCCGCGCCTCGAAGGTGTGTGTGCCGGTAGACAGCCCCGTGTAGACCACCGGCGGCTCGCAAGGGGCGAAGGCTGCTCCGTCGAGGCTGCACTCGAAGCGCACCACCCTTAGGCCAGATAAGAGCTCGAAACGGGCTGCTTCGCCACTCACCGACCCGGAAGGACCGGCGGTGATGGCCGTGTCGGGGGTCGGAACCGGTACAGGCGGCGCCGTCCCCCAGTCGGGAGCGCCCGCGTTAAACGCCTCCCGGCATTGGTCTTTGCAATCCCAAAGGCTGGTGAGGCTCGTCCACGTCCCGGAACCGTCGGCGTTGCGGGTCAAGATCTGATCTGTTGCCTCGCCCGTTTTCGCGGCGAACGACCCAACGAGGGCTATCTTTGTCCCGTCGGGCGACCAAGACGGCTTGCCGCCGTGACGATAGGCGGCGCTGTCGAAGGGTACGCCCAACACCCTCTTCTGTCCCGAGCCGTCCGCGCCGATGATGTAGACGGCGCTTGCATAGCTGTATGAGTCGTCTCCGTCCGAGTAGGCTATCTCTGACCCATCAGGCGACCAGTCGGGAGAGTACACGACGTACTCGCAGTCCCACTCAGCGTGGTGGGTCATCTGCTCCGGGTCACCGGAGCCATCCGCGTTGACGACGAAGATCTCGTCGTGACCGCACCCATTTTCACCGCTGGGCACGTTTCTGCCAACGAAGGCTATCTTCTCGCCGTTGGGCGACCAAGAGTGGGAACCATAATAACTATAAGCTCTCACTCCTAAGTCCGTGGGCTCGCCAGACCCGTCCGAGTTGACCACATGGATCGTGGGGTAGGCTCCGGGTAAACCATTACCGCTTGCGGTCAAGAACGCTATCCTCTCGCCGTCTGGCGACCAGACGGGGCGGCTGCTGGCCGCGGGGCCGTCGGTGAGACGGACGGGGTCGGAGCCGTCGGCATCCATGACGTAGACCTCTGTCCGCCCGTCGCGGTCGCTCGTGAAGGCCAGCTTCGACCCATCGGGCGACCAGTCCGCGTCCCAGTTGCAGCACGGCTGGTTGCGGGTCAGGTTGAGGTGCCCGGTGCCATCGGGGTTCATCGCCCAGATATCGTTGTGTTCGGGATAGCCGGCGTCGTCGGAGTCGTAGGCTATCCTGCCGTTCTCGCCCGGGAGGGCTGCGGCGGCAGGCTCCGCCTCCAGAGCAGAGACGGCGGCCAATGCGATCGCCGCCAACGCCACCGCTATAAAGATTGACAAGCTCCTATACGTCATGGAACCTCTTTCTCACTGCCGGGGCGAACCCGGAAAGCAGGACGACAGGGCAATCCTCCCGCAATGCCTATACAAATTCCTAAGTTTACGTTAGAGCAGGTATTGGCCGCCTCGGCCTATAGTACTGAATAAGTACTGCTTTGGAAGCGTGATTATACTCCGGGTTTTCCGGCTTTCTCCTTGCCCGGAAGGGTCCAATCGGAAGGGGCTCACGCGGCGGCGCCGACGACGCCTCGAACGCACAGTTTTCCCGCTCGTGAGCGCTGTCCGAGGTTTGCGGTGGACACTACCGTTTTGTCCTCCGACTCGCTAGTCCGCCAACCCGCAGTCGTCTGCGCAGTCCTCTCCACGCTTCGTCGGAACGATACTTCGGGGTACGAGCTCCACCACGAGCGGCTCGTCTGGCACTTGCAGGTCGATCGAATTCAACTTCCCCTCATAATCGTTCTGTACGGCGGTAGATCTGTTGGTGAGGTACTCGTTCGCCACGCCCGCGAAGGGCGAGTCGAAGCGTAGCGTCACCTGCACGGGGGCGTTGACCACGTCACTCCCGCGTTCCGGATTGATCGTTGTCGTACAGGGCTTGACGTTGGGAACTTCTTCACAGGTCCTAGGGCCGGACACTTCTGCCGGCGGTATACGGTAGCTGCTCGCCTCGTTCCACAGCACGAGGTAGAATGTCCCATCGCTCTTTTGTAAAAGCGTGTGATGCACGCTCGCGGGCACATCCCCCCTCGCAGTGGTGGCGGAGTTGTCGAGCGTGAAGTCGAGGGAGCCGGGCCGAAAGTTCGGAGCTCCAGGCTCCTCAAGTACGTCTATCAGGTTCTCCAGCGCCCGGAAGGAGGGCTTCTCCGAGCCGTCGTTCCTCAAAAGGCCGAAGTGGCGCTGCCAGTCGTAGCCGCCGCAGTTGGCCTGGGTGGCACCATCGGGGGGCGAGTCTATCCCTCCTGTATCAGGAAAATGGTCTATGAGCTCGTAAAAGTATGAGCGGGCGATGCGTCCTCCGCCGTAATTGAAGTACTCCAGGGCCATCCGGGGCACGTACTTGCCGGCCGCCTTTTCCGAGACTTCGGTGTTTTGGCACGTGTCGTTGGGCGCCGTGTAGTAGCCCGTCTCTGTGACCATCAAGGGTTTCTTCGGACGTCCCAGGCTGCCGTCGCCGCTGACCGACTCTGTGCGGGCCACGTCGTAATTTTCGAACTCGTTCGAGCCAGGATGGCCAATACGGTAAGGATGAATACTGCCGTAGTCCATGGCGTCGCCGAGGTACGGTGTCTCTGCGGTATCCGGGTACGGCTTGCCGATGGAAGGCCCGAGCACAGGCACGTCAGTGACGTTGGCGCCTGGGTCGGTCTCGATCGGGACGTTTACCGACTCCCACAGCTGTCGCTGCCACGTTTCCAACTCGGCCGCCCAGTCGGGATTCTGCCCGGCGTTGGGTCCCTCGTTGCTCTTGTTGTGCTCGTTAGGCCCCTCGAAGGCTTCCAGGGATGGGCCCGCGAGCGTCTGGATGCGTTCGATCTTATAGGGCGTTATAGGATCGATCGGGCTTAAACCGCCGCCGGGAAACCCGCTCCCCGGGTCTACGGTCAGGGTGGCTTTTATGCCGCTCCCGCGCGTCAGTGCCTTGTAGCGATCATATACGTCCCCGTAAGCGTCCAGGTCCTCCCGGGAGGTGGCGGTTTTGTCGATGGTGCCGTCGGGACTGGTGACCTCCGTACCGAGGTAAGCGCCGTCGCGGATATGGCGCACGCCCAGATCTCGCAGCTTCCGGCTTGCGAGGTCGAAGTCCTGAGCGTAGACCGTATCTTCCCAGCCAAAGTGCGTGGCTACGCCAACGTAATCCACGAAGTCGTCAGCCTTTCGTGCCTGTTCGGGGCCGGTTGCGCGATGGACCTGGCCCACTCCGAGGTAGTACAGGGACCAAATCACCACACCGATTACAGCCAACACCGCTAGCCGTCTGGTCACGAAAACCTTTCCTGAGCGTTGGTTCCTTTCGATGGACGCAACGGGAATCGTGGCATGACGCCAGAGCTTCCCAACGGCGGATGGTTTGTGTCGAAGCTCCAACCCACTCTTGGAAAAACCTCTCCTCTAGGCAGACGCGTCTTCTCACAGATAGCCATCTTGGCTTCGTTCTCGTACCCGTATGTTCTAACATCTTTGTTCTCTTCGAAACCCCGGAGAGCAGGGACCTTCAGGCCCGCTTCTCTACGGAGCCGGCGGATCCGCTTTTTGTTCACTACCCAGCCGTCCTGTCGCAGCAGAGTCCACACCCGCCGGTAGCCGTAGCGGGGGTTCTTACCGGAGAGCTCGCTCATCCGGTGGCACAGAGCTTGGTCGCTAGCGGATCTTCGCTCGGCATAGCGCTGCATAGAGCGGGGCTGGCCTATGGCCCGGTAAGCCCGGCCCTCGGAAAGCACGAAGGTTCTCTGCGCGTGGATCACCGCCTTCCTCCTCCGGGCCGGGCTCAGAAGTTTCCCCGTTCACTTCCTTTAGGATGCCCACGTCCAAGCCCTGCTCGGTGGGCATCTTCTTCAGGCGGGCCTTCTCTTTCTTCAGTTCCTTAAGCCGCTTTGCCTCTTGTGGATTCATCTCACCGTCTTGCTTTCTCCAGTGGTGGGACGTGGTCTCGCTTATGCTCAATTCGCGAGTGGACTTCCCCCAGAAAGACGGACACTCTAGAGTGGGGACGACGAGTCCCCTGGAGAGGAGGACCGGGTGCCGGGACCAACACCGCACTACCCACCGGAGTTTAAACGAGAGGCCGTCCAGCTCTACCGTTCCTCGCACAAATCCATCCCGAAGACGGCCGAGGAACTTGGGATAGCCAGCGAGTCTTTGAGGAGATGGGTCCGCCAACACGAGAAGGCGGAGCTGGTCGTCTGCCTGGAGTTCCCGAGCCACCAGGCGGCGAAGACGGCGATCTTCGAGTACTTGGAAACCTTCTACAACACCCGCCGCTTACACTCGGCGCTTGGCTACATGAGTCCGGTGGACTACGAGGAGGATAGAATAGAAGAGATGCGCGTCGCGTAAGGCCAACGCGTCCGCCCTAGCGGGGGAGGCCCAGCCGAACAAGGCACGCCGCCTCGCAGCGTTACTTGATTACCTTGAACCTCCATTGCTTGTTCGCGTCGGGGCCTTGAGGGTCCCGGGCGACTATCTTCACGTGGTGGCGTCGGCCGGATTGGAGCTTCTTGGCCGGCTTGTACGTCAACCTGTCTTTGGCCTGGTTGTAAGTGAAGGATGTCTTTCTACGACGGTCTACGAAAAGGGAGATGTTGGGCTTTGCCAGGTTGATCTGCGCATCTCGTACCAGCGCCGAGATGAGAGGGGTACGGTCTCTGGTACTGCCACCCTCATTGGGCCTCACGTTGGTGATCTTTGGGACGCTGTTCACCGGCGTAGGGCCGCCGTTGGCCGAAGGCGTCAGTTTAACGATCAAGGGCGTATCGGACACATACAAAGTCATCTGCCGCAACGAGGCGTACTGTTTTACCGGGGTGGTCGAGTTAACGGGTAGGTAGGCGGTGGCTCTGCTTACCGGCCGATCGAGGGTCAGGTTGACCTTGTTGGCCGGTACCGAGGTGTCCCGTTTAGCCTGCAGATCGTAGCTGGACGTTTCCTGCCACAACACCAGGTAGAACGAGCCATCGCGCTTCTGCAACAGCGTGCGGTGCACGTTCGCAAGGTCGCCGCCAAGAGAATAGCCGAGCGAGCCCGTTTCGAATCTGGGACCGGGATCTTCCAGGAGGGAGATCGTGTTCTTTAAAGATCTGTAAGCAGGTTTCTCCGTGCCGTCGTTCCGCAGCAGACCGAAGTTCTTTTCCCTGCCCAGACCGTTCGGGTCCGGTCCAGGATCTATCAGCTCGTACGCATAAGTCTTGCGAATGCCGCGGTTGAAGTACTCGAACATGAGGCGCGGCATGTACTTGCCCATCGCTTTCTCGGAGACCTTCGGGTGGACACCGGTCCAATTGGCTGCCGTATGGTAACCGCTCTCGGTCGCCATAAGGGGCTTTGTGCCGCCGACCTCTCGCGCAGCCGGGATGATGTAGTGGTCGAGTCCCCACACGGAAGGCTTGTCTCCGCCCGGGTAAGAGTGCATGTTCGCGTAATCCGCATACGCTCTCAGATCCGGCTTCTTGTCCGGATACGGCCTGCCCAGGGCGGGAGCTAGCACAGGCGTATCGCTTGTAGAAAGATTGCCCTTGACCGCCCCGTAGAGATTCTCCTGGTAGGTGGTCAGGTCTTGGGCCCAAGTCGTCCTGCCGGACAGGTTGTATTCGTTGGGTCCCTCGAATGATTCGAGGGAAGGACCGGCCATCTCGCGCACTTGCGCGATCTTGTCCGCGTTGACGGGTCCCATTACCCGCGGGTCGACCACCAGATTGGAACGGATGCCGTAGCCTGCCAGCTCCCTGTACCTACCATAAACCAGATCGTTCATTGAGGACTGGGAGGATACGAATGCCCCGTCCCTGATATGACGCACGCCCAAAGCGGTCAGTTTGTCTCTCACCAACGGATAGCGCTCACTGTAGGCAGTATCAAGAAAACGAAGGTGCGTGTTGATCCCGATCGTGTCAACAAAATCGTCTGCCATTCTTGCCCGCGAGGTAGCGCTTTGGGCCGAGTTGGCGGATATGAGCAAGAGCAAGATTATCGCCACTCCTACTGTTAACCCGATCAATGCCATACGTGTACCAGACGCCCGCTGCACTTTCCCCACCCCCTCTTTGTCGACCAGAGCAGGTAAAGCAGACGCCGTCCCGCGCTGGTAGCCCGGCTATCTCACAAAAATCGGCGAGACCCGTGGCTTTGCGCCCCCGCCTCACGACGGGTTAGCCTTTATCAGCGAGTAGCACTATACAGCACTGGAGTACTACGGAAGTAGTAGTACTCACATGTAACGCGAAAATTCTTCCGGAGAACGTGTTCGGGCGTTCTACGAAACCTCTCGGAAGAGGCGATCGCCACATCTGCAGGGTATAGAACCGTGAGCAAAGAGGTGCCTAGAGCGGTTTTCACAACGACTGCAAGGATAGGCGGTAGCCGCAGTCGGCGTAGAAGCCGCGGATGTCTTGCGGGGTGATCGTGTTCAGGGCATGACCGGTCGCCTCCACCAGCGCTTCCCTCGTCCTGGCCCCGGCCTTCCTCAAGATGCCCTTGACCTTCGAGAAGGCCTCCTCTATGGGATCCATGTCCGGCGGGTAGGGCGGCAGGAACAGCAAAGTCGCCCCCGCCTCCTCGATGAGCCGCTCGACGCGCCGGCTCCTGTGCACGGATAGGTCGTCCATCACCACGATCTGGCCGCGCTTTAGCGTCGGCACAAGGAAGCTCTCGACGTAGGCCTCGAACGCGCCTTGCCATCCACGGCCCCCTCCACGCTCATCGAAGGCTTCACGCCCCCCGAGTCGATGGCGCAGACAAGCGAGACGTTCTTGCCCCAGTTCCTCGGCGCCTTGCCCAAAGCCCGCTCTCCTCTCGGAGCCCTTGCGTAGATCGGCGAGAGCGAGACGTTCGTCGAGCACTCGTCCACGAAGACGAACCTGTCCGCGACGATGCCGCCTACGTGCTCCCCAAAGGATCTTCTCCTCCGCTCGTCGCGCTCGGAGGACGCCATGGACCTTTTTTGAAAGTCCAGCCCAGCCTGCGCACGGCGCGGCTCATCGTAGAGACCGACACGCTCACGCCCCGTCCCTCCTCGAACATCTCGCGGTGCTCCTGCAGGGAGGCGGTGTCGTTCTCTCGGAGCTGGCGCCACAGCGCCCTCTTGCGGGAGGGATCGGCGAGGATCTTCGGGGTGCGCCCCGGGGAGGGCTTCGGGGCGATCCCCCCTCCGGAGGCCTTGAGTTTGACGTAGCGGGAGATGGTGGAGATGGAAATACCGAGCAGTTCCGAGACCTCCCTCCTCGGGACGCCGCGCTCCACGGCGGAGAGCACCTTGAGCCCGAGGTCCTCCGAGTATGCGTTCGTGCCCCCAAGCGTCGCACGCTTGCAGTGACTCTGCAAACCGCTCTAGAGCAACTTGCACAACGGATGATGGTCGTGCGAAGCTGTTTGGATGAACGCTTACTCGCTCGATCTCAGGCTGAAGGTGCTCGACGCCGTGGACCGCGGCATCCCGAGGAGGGTGGTGGTGGGGACCTTCGGGGTCTCGATGCCGACCCTAGAGAGGTACCTCAGACGTGGGAGGCAAACCGGGGAGGTGGCCCCGAAGCCCTCCCCCGGGCGGACGCCCTCCATCTGCGCCACCCCGGAGGAGAGGAACGCCCTATGGAGGCAGCTCGAAGAGAACGACGAGGCGACGCTCGAGCGCCACCGCGAGCTGTGGGAGCAAGGGGGCGGGGTGAAGGTCTCCATCTCCACCATGAGCAGGGCCGTGCGCAAGCTGGGTTGGACGTTCAAAAAAAGTCGCTGGCAGCCTCCGAGCGGGACGAAGAGGCTAGAGATGCTTGGCGGGAACACGTGAGGGCGCTCGATCCGAGGAGGCTGGTGTTCGTGGACGAGTGCTCCACCAACATAGCGCTCACGAGGCTCTACGCGAGGGCGCCCAAAGGGGAGCGGGCTTGCGGGAAGGCGCCAAGGAACTGGGGCAAGAACATAACCCTCGTCTGCTCTTTGGGCGCCGAAGGCATCGGGGCGGCGACGAGCGTGGAGGGGGCAACCGACGGGGCCGCCTTCGAGGCCCACGTGGAGCACTTCCTGGCCCCGACGCTGAAGGCCGGGCAGGTCGCGGTGATGGACAACCTCCAGGTCCACAAGATGGAGAACGCGAGGGAGCTCATCGAGGATGCCGGGGCGGAGGTTTTATTCTTGCCGCCCTACTCGCCGGACTTCTCGCCCATCGAGGAGGCCTTCTCCAAGGTCAAGGGCATCCTGCGCGGGATGGGAGCCCGCACCCGCGATGCCCTGCTGGAGGCAACCTCCGACGCGCTAGACGCGGTAAGCCGCACGGATGCTCGGGGCTGGTTCGGGCATTGCGGCTACCGCGTTCCCCATCACTCGCTATGAAAACCGCTCTAGTCAAATATTTCGAGGCCACCTTCGATGTGGGAGTGCACGACGCGCTGCCACGAAACGCTACACTATGACACCCTGAGGTCGTGCGCCTAGCCGAGAAGCTCAACCATGTTGAGATATGCCGTAGTCTGCTCTACCGTTGCGGAACTCATCCCAAAGTTGCGCAACGGTCGCCCCAAACTCCCTTTGGAATCTCCCCTCTCCAAATCGTTCGGCGTTGCGGCGGCAGACCTCGGGGTCAAACGACTCTTTACGAGCGTCGAAGGTCTCTACCGCCTCCTGTACAGCTTCCGGCGTCTGAGAGTCGAAGAACAACCCCGTGACGCCAGAAGCGGGTGATCCAACGATGGTTTCCGAGGCTCCGCCGCGCCCATAAGCTATTACGGGCGTGCCGCAAGCTTGGGCCTCCAGCGGCGCGATACCGAAGTCTTCGCGGCTCGCGAAGACGAACGCCTTTGCCCGCGCAATCAGCCGGGCTACGGTCGCGCTGTCTTGGTGCCCTAGAAACTCGATGGCCGGGTTCCTCGCCATCCGTTTTAGGGATGCCATCATGCTCCCGTCACCGATAACCACCAACCGCGCTCCAAGCGAGTTGAACGCTTTTACGACGAGGTCCAATCGTTTGTAGGGTTCGAGCCGTCCGACGGTCACGTAGTAGTCGTCCTTCACGGTCTGGAAGTGGTCGAAGAAGTGGGTTGTGTCCACCGGAGGATAGATGACGAGGCTATCGACACCGTGACGATGCCTGTGCCAGTCGCTGACGAAATGCGAGTTCGCTATGGTGACGTCGGGCCTCTGCGAAGCAATGCCGTCCCACACCCGAATTCTCGAAAGAAAGTAATCTTGAACGAAGCCGGAGATCCGATTTCGAGGATAGAAGAACCTATCCTCATAAGCGTACTTGAGGTTCCTAGCCTGCAGATAGCATATGTGCAACTGGTCGGGCGAGGTGATCACACCCTTCGCCACCGCGTGCGACAGGGAAATCACGACGTCGTAATCGGACAGGTCGAATTGCTCCACTGCCAGCGGCATCAGTGGTAAGTAGCGCTGGTAGTTACGGGTGGACGCGGGCAAAGATTGGATGAACGAAGTTTGGACGACCAGCTTCTCCAGAGGTGACCCTCGAAATCCCTGCGGATCGTGCATCAAGGCGAAGTGGTCCGCGTCGGGGAACGCGCTGTGGATGTTCGCCACGACGCGTTCCGCCCCTCCCACGTACCGGACAAGCCATTCGTGTACCACGGCGACCCGGATCTGTGAGAGAGGCTTCATGAGCCGTGGCGCTACTGTTGCCACGCTGCGACCTCTTGTAGTTGCTGCCGTATGCCCTCTAGCATAGCCTGCAGGGAGAACCGCTCCGTCGCCGTGGCATGCCCTGCTTTGGCCAGAGATCGCGCCCTGCCTCTATCCGCCAGCAAGCCCCGCAACACTTCGGCCAGAGCATCTGTGTCTCCGGGTGGGACGAGAACCCCGTTGGTCTCGTCGTCGACGATCTCGACCGCGCCTCCAGCTCGGGTGGCCACGACAGGGCTGCACGCTAACATCCCCTCCACGATAACCCTGCCAAACGGCTCAGGGGCAACAGAGGTGTGCACCACCACATCGGACAGATGCATCAACTGCGGAATGTCTTGGCGGAAGCCAAGAAAGTGCGCGCGACCTTCTACGCCCAAGCTTCTGCTCTGCTCACGCAGAGCGTTAGCGTAGGTCTGCTCTCCGAATATTGCTTCACCGACCAGGATGGCGTGAACGTCTGGTAAGCGGGGGAGGGCTCTCAGCAGCACGTGCTGACCTTTCCAGGGAGCAAGACGGCTGAAAACCCCGACTATCGGCACTCCCTCAAGCCCGAGTTCTCGTCTGAGATCGTTGACCTCACCCGTCTCGACCGATTCGAATGGGGTAGGATCTATGCCGTTGTAAACTACGCGTACCTGCTCGGGGCGTCCACCGCCTTCGATGAGGGCTTGGGCGGCGGCCTGCGAGCAGGTGATGACGCGCCGGATCATCTTGTTAGACAGGAAGACGGCCAGCCGACGGTGGCCCAGGCTGAAATGATCCGCGGTCAAAAGATCGTGCTGGTGCCATATGACGGGCTTCCTGGCGATTCTCCCCGCCAACGCTCCCACGACAAGAGCTTTCTGGGAATTGGAGTAGATCAGCTCACAGTCCCTGGCCAGCTTAGCCACCCGTCGGGCCAGGTCGAGGACACCCGGTACGGCCAGCAAATCCCGCTTTATACCTCCTTCACGAGACACGCCGCTTACCGCGCCAGGGGCTGCTAGAACTTCGACCTCTGCGCCGATCTCTTCCAGTCGGCGTTGGAATGGGCCTTCGGCGAGGAGTACGACCCGACTTGTCCCCAGGTTGTCCCGTACAACGTCGAGCAAGAACAGTTCCGCCCCACCCAAGGATGCTGTATGGTCCAAGAAAAGCACCCTCGGCCTCATCTCAGAGCCTCCGCATACACTTCCCGGGTGCGCGCCGCGACAACAGGCCAGTCGTAACGAGCACGCACGTACTCTTGGCAAACTGTGTTCTCCGGTAAGGTCACCCCCCCCGTCAATGCCGCTTCGATCCCGCCAGCCAGATCCTCGATACGGCTACCCGGCAGCACCAAATCTTTGGAAAGATCGCTTACCACCTCGGGCAAACCCCCTACCGGGGTTACGAGGACAGGAGTCCCAACCGCCAGGGACTCCACCGCTACTAGTCCGAAACCCTCCAAAGCCACCGTGGGTACTATGCTCAAGTTCGCCGCCCGGTAGGCGATAGGGAGAGTCTCGTCGGTAACGAACCCCAACATCCGCACGTGTTTTTCGAGACCTTCCGACCGGATTTGCGCTGCGAGTTCATCGAACAGCGCTCCCTTACCTGCTATCAGGAGAAGCACATCCGGCACCCTGCGCTTCACTCGGCCTAGCGCTGAAATCAATCCTTCCAGCCCCATCCGCGTTACCAGACGACGTGCGGTGAACACTATGGGTCGATCGTACGGCCAATCCAGTCGTTCTCGCGCTTCCCGCAAGGTAAGACCGGTGTCGTATTTGCTTGCATCTACCCCGCCAGGAACCCAGTGAATGCGTTCCTGAGGCACTCCGTAATCCTGGTGTAGTACGTCTCCGAAGGAGCGAGACAGCACGATACAACGGGATGCCCGTCTGTATACGGCCCGCTCGATCGCTGTCTTAATTCTGACGTTCGACGCGTTCGCCCCTTCGACCCGCCCCTCCAGGGCCCACGGACCATGGAAGTGGAACACTAGAGGGAGAGAGCGGAGTTTGTCCAGTACGGGAAACGTGTACAAAGCAAAATGGGCGCCCACTAGGTCCGGTCGTGACTCTGAGGTCATCGTTTGTAACCCACGCCGCAGAGCCAAACAGCGGACCGGCAAAGAAGCATCTGGAGCAGCGAAGGCCCGGACCGCACCACCCGATTCGCGGACCACCCGATGCGAACCCACGACGAGACCTCGTGCCGTCACCCCGGAAGAGGGCAGATGGCGGATCAACTCGTAGTACATTCGATGCAATCCCCCAGGAAGCTCGGGGAACCATCGGTCTCCCAGCTGCAAGGTCCGGATCGGAGCGGAGGTTGTGCTCAACGTATCCCACCCAAGCCTCTACTCCTCAAGGAAGCCCGAATCGCAGCACAAGCGTACCGATGTCCGTGAGGTGTCGTTCTTGTCGTGACCAAACTTTGCACCAGCCTGTTATCTTCCTTTAAGAGTGCATTGCAAAACCTCACGGGAGAAGGTGTCGAGGCAGATCAGGGAGCGGCCGCGATAGGAGAACCTCTAGCCACATGCAGGTTCTGCAAGGCGTTCTAAACTATGCTCCTCGCGTCCGATATTTCTGACCTTGTACGAATGTCCTCGCCTCGATAATCTGTTGTTGCTTCGCTTCTGGTACCGCTCAAGATCCGGTGGCGGTAGACTTCGGACCCTATCGCCAACCCGGCGAAAGTCCAGAATAGCATGCCGCCCAAACCGACTATCGTATCGTTGAAGACGAGTTGTATTAGTATGCCGACCACGATAGCGCGGGACGCAACAGCGAAGGTATCACTGTGATCTTTGCTGCTAAAGGCGTAAGACAATAACCAGATTAAGCCCGCGATGTACAGTATCGAGCCCGGCCATCCAAGAAGGAAGGGAATTTCTAGGATGCCGCTGTCGAAAGCGGCGTTCTCGCCCAGCTCACCGACGCCACCCCCTTCAGCGCTCAGTTTAGTGGACTCGCCGGTAGCGCCGAAGCCGGAACCCACTGGGTTCAGTAAAGCCTGCGTTGCGGTCTCTTGGTAAAAATCGACGCGTGCCCTGAAACTTGTGTCCTCGCCGAGTTCCGCGATGGTACCCACGCGCTCGTTTATCCTGTCTGCTACCGGACCGATGGTTAGCAGGGGCAGAACGATCAGCGCTATCGCCAAAATTACCGGCACTACAGAACCCAAGCGTCGTCGCTGCAAGACGATGAACAACATGCCTGCCAACCACCCACCCCAGGCCGCACGCTTCAACGAGAGTAGAAAGCTTAGGAAGCCCGCAGCAGCCGCCGGCCAACGTGCCAGGCCGTTCGCACTCGACAACAGTAGCAAGCCCGCCATCATAGCCAAGGCAAAAGGCTGCGGAGAATTCAAGGTGCTGAAAACCAAGACCTCGAGCGGCTCTGGTTGCCCGACGGAGGTTATAGGCGCATTCTCCATCCAATAGCGATCCCACGGCGGAAGAACAAAGAACTGCACCACACCATAGACGCCCATTATCGTAATGCCCAGCAAGAAAGTCCGCTGTACCGCTCGACGGTATATGGGATACTTATACCAATTCACGATCAGATGAAAAGCGAACACCACCGGCACCAACCACTCGATCAGGTGGTAAGTCGCGCTGGGCGCTCCCGCACGGTAAAGGCCGACAGCGTATGCGTAGAAAAGGCCCAGGAATACCAGGAAGAACGGGAAGTACCGTTTCAGTTGCATCTTGGGCAGATGATGCACCAACGTAAAGAAAGTGAGCGACGACGCCAAATAAGGGGCCAACACTACCGGATTAAGAGGATCCCAGCCCTGCACGTAGTCCAGCAGACGTCGAACCTCCGGCGTAAGGAACCAGAGCCACCAAACGAAGCTAACGTACAAGCCGGGACGGCGCCAGTACGACGCCGCGCCCACCGCCAGCGCTGCGGCCAAGTAAGCGTACCCTAAGTAGCCCAACAACCCTCCAGATTCGACCGTGTGGTGTCGACAGTCGGTTTGAGTCCGCGTCTCATTTGTTCTGGGCGGCTCGGTACAGGCGCCGCCGAGTTCGAATCGCCGTCACTTCTCTCGAGGCCTCCCATAGTCCGTCGAAGGCCGACTGCGTCGATACTGTCACATTGTGGACGAGAATTTACCACCCAGTCTGGACCCTCAGGACCTCCTTTGTGCTTCTGACGGTTCAATTCCCAGTGTTCGTTCACTTGTCACTACCTTCCCCGGAGAACACCGCGACGAAGTCCTCCAGCTTCGGCCAGAGCCTCGGCGGGCGTACCCCCAGTGTTATCGGGAAGTTCACCAACACAAAGCCGAAGCGGACCATCGTAGAGATTAGCATAGCCATGCCCGCGCCCACCAAGCCAAACTTGGGGATCAGCACCAGCAAGAGCGGTACGGTCAAGAACACGCCTACGCCCTGCATTAATGAAACCAATCCCGGCTTGTCGGAGGCCATAAACGCTTGAGCCAGTACCCAGACGGTACCAGAGAGGACCACCTCCGCCAACAAAAGCCTGAAAACGGGGACCGCACTCAAGAACTCTTCTCCGTAAACTACTCGCAGTGCCCAGGGACCCGAGATCGCTAGCAGCGAAGCGGCGAGTACGGCGACGGTGATACTTACCCGGACGCCACGACCGATCAGCGCTACGACCTCGTCGACGGGGCGGCTCGCCGTTTTCGGTAAGATCACCTGGGCCAAGGCGGCTGCGAAGGCATCCAGCGTCCGCGCGAGGCTGACGGCCACAACGTAGAGTCCCATCGCGGTAGGGTTGAGTAAACCGACCACCAGCATCTGGTCCAGCCGACCTGCCACCAACTGGCCGAGCAAGTCGACGCCGTACGACCTGACGCCATACGAGGTAAGCGAACGGAAAGATGCTCGAAGACCTGCCAGAGTTGGCCGGTACATCCTCCATAACCGGATCGCCAGCCAGAGAAAGACCGGTACGTAGGGCAACATGTATGCTAGGGCCGCGTTGACGGGCGTGAGGTGATGGGTCAGGGTCAGCAGGACGAGGACGAGCAAAGTAAACCCGGGAAGAAGATACCGAGCAGCGTTGAAAATGGTGAACTCTTCACGGGCTCGCAGCACAGCGAGGAACACCCCGATTAGTGAGATCAACGGCGAGAAGAGCATGAATTGCTGAGCGCGGCGTACTACCTCCGGAGGATAATCGCTGAGCCAGAAAGGAAGGGCTATCGCCCCCACCAGGGTAGCGCAGACGCCCGTTCCCGTCCCTATAACCATGGCGGCCGAGAACAGCCTGGAGCCCTCCTCGGGATGGCGCCTCAAGTTGTACAGCAGTGCCGTGGGCAAACCTATCGTAAGCGCCATCGCGAAAACCTGCGGCCACATCTGCATGGCAGCTTGGGCGCCCCTACCGTCAGCGCCGAGGGCGCGCGCGGTTATGATGCCCGTGCCAAAGTTGACGCCCAGCACCAAAACGTTCACCATCACGGTTTGAATGGTAGCGGCCACACCGCCGCCCAGTGGTATAGCGCGCCTTATGCTGCTTGGCAGCCTAGCCACCTCCGAAAGCCTTTTGAACTAGGTAACTCCCTGTCTGTTCGGCAAATTGCTCGGCAAATGCCCATGCTGACGTTACTTCCAGTGCCATTGGGGTCCGCGAGTGCCGCAGGACGACGTTGACGCCCGACGGCCGCATGAACGCTACCGACAGCATATCGCGCAGCGCTGGAGCGCCGCGTACCGCCTCATAAGGCGCCGGTGGCGATCCGCCTGCGACTCGCGCTTCTATCGACATCAGCGATGCATGTGGATACGATGCCAGGAAGGGAGAAGCTGCAGCTTGTCCTTGAGTATCCCGGCCTCTAGAAATTGGAAGACTAGACCGTATCCCCCACGCAGGAGATCGGAGCCGAGCATTCGCGAGGACGGCGGGAGGGAATCGAGCTCCATCAACAAACGGTCTAAATCGTACCCCATCGTAGCCAGGCGCTCGGGCCCGATCCACCTAAGGTAGCGGCAGCTCCAGATTTTTCGGATGGGGTTAGACAAAGTTCGCTTCCATTTGCTCAACGGTTCTTGGCTGACTCGGTCGTATCTCGCCTTGCCGGGGTTATCGCATGGATCTGCTCATGAGTGGCCAGTATACGTTGCAACATGGTGGATCCCGAGCGACCGATCGAAAAAAGAAAGGTGGGACTTCTAGCCGCTGCCAACCGGTATCACCTCATAGAAAATCCATGATTACCGTAGGGTGTGGACGCCCAGAAGCGCCCGATGCTTCTGAAGGCCACCGAACTCAGGATGCACTTCCATGCAGCCCGTACCTTCTTTCTAACCCATCGTGTCAAGCGCGTGAAGGTGAAGCCGACTTTCAAGGATGGGTCCCTTCGTACACTCTGCATTTAGCGTAGTCTAGCAGAGTTACCTGGAGTCTCCCAACACCTTGCGCGTTTGGTGCACCTTTTCTATCCTAGCGCCCTACTCCTTTCGACGCAAAATCGGACGATCTTGGAATCTTACAGGGTAGGCCGTACTCATAGATTGTTTCTAACGCTTTCAATACCTGTGCGTTCGCCGCAAAAACGTTGGGGATGTGAGCGTGTCCCAGAGCGTACGGTGCTTCGCGCGCTGCGTCGCGAGCACGTGGCATATCTGAGATACTAGCTTGATGAACAACCTGAAGCACGAGTGCAGCGGTGCGTCTGCTGTCAGGCCTTTGGGAGCGAACACGCCGTCAAGAGTGGAGGAATAATTGGTTAGCTTCTCGCTCGTGCTGGGGACGGTCGAGAGAACGCACGATCTCGGGCACTTCTTAGCGTCGCTCGATGCACAGACCTACCGCGATTTCGAGTTGATCGTCGTCGATCAGAACAAGGACGAGCGGCTAGCGCCGATCCTGGGTCCCTACGCGAGCAGGTTCCCGATCGTCCACTTGAGATCGGAGCCGGGCCTCACGAGGGCAAAAAACCTGGGGCTTAATCGCGTGAGCGGCGACATCGTCGGTTTCCCGGACGATAACTGTCGATTTCCGCGAGATCTCCTCGGAAGAGTGGCCCAATTCTTTGCTAAGCATCCAGAAGTGGAAGGCCTAACCGGTCGTTCGGCCGACGACGACGATCGGGACAGCAACGGAACGTTCGATCGCGAGGCCGGCACTGTGGACAAGTTCAACGTGTGGAACCGTAGCACCGCGTACACGATCTTCCTGCGCCGGAACACCGCCCGAAGGGCACGATACGATGAACAAATGGGTCCGGGAGCAGGGACGGTGTGGGGTGCCGGCGACGACCACGATTACCTGCTGGAAGTTTTGAGCCGGGGGGCTTCAGTAGTGTACGATCCTCGCGTTTTGGTCCTGCATCCTGTACCGGTGACGCGACTAGACGAGGCGGCCATACACCGGGCTTATACATACAATTGCGGTGCGGGACGCGCTATACAGAGGCACGGGTTCCCCTGGTGGTTCAAGGCATGGTGGCTCGCAAGGCCCTTGGGCGGACTTGTGCTGCGCTCCATCGGTCTTATCAAAGGCCCACTCGGGATCAAGACGCACCGCTGGAATGTCTTTAAGGGTAGGTTGAGGGGTCTTCTTGGTGAACGTGCAAGTTTCCTCGCATAGCTCAAATTCCCGAGGTCCTTCTCAATCGGCACCCAACTTCTACCTGCTTTCCGTGAACGCCCAGGTACAGAAGCAGGGAGTATATGAAGACGGTTACACCGCACATCTCGAGCAGTTCTTCGGCGTGCGTCAACAAAAGATACGCGAGACTTGAGTTACCGTAGAGACTGGCATAGAGACCGCCAAACACCTCCATCCCGAGAGCGCCCCCGACGTAGAGAAAGCCGGCGGTAAGTAAAAGGCGGATTTCGGTAAGGAGGTCGCGCAAGAACCTGAGATAGGCTAGTACGAAGACTACCACAAGGGGACCGTAGAGAACGACCCAGGTATAGTCTGAGAACGCTTCGGTACGCAGCCAGTTGGCAAGAACCGGTCTCGCCTTCTCGTGAATGGAAGACGTTTCGTCCGCGGATAGGTACAAGAAGCCCAGAGACAAACCGCCCCAGTGCATTCTCCGGGGAACACCCACGGCGGCGGTGATGGTCGCAAGAAAGATAGCGCAGATCAGCAGCATGGACGACGAATACCAGGTTGGGATGTTCTGGTCCGCATCGAGGTCGAACAATTGCGCTTGCCCATCCCCCCGATACTCACTACCAGACTTAAGAACTCAAAGAACAAACTCAAGGCAGTGAGTCCAAGCGTAACGATGCCCATAACGATGAGAACATACTTAGAGCTTGCGCCAATAGGCGGGTAACGCGCCGACTCGAAAGGCGGGCACGGATGCTCCATCATCCGGGGAGTCCTCTAAAGCGAACGCCATAACCGTTGACCCGCGGTCACCGAAGAGCGATCATGCTCGTCATGAAACCCTACTCTGAGGATCTGCGCCGCAAGATCGTCGCCGCCGTCGAGCGCGGCATGCCCAAAACCGAGGCCGCCCGCACCTTCGGCGTTAGCCTCTCTTCGGTCAAGCGCTACTGGAGATCGGCCTTGCGGGAGGAGCCTCTCGCCCCCCGCAAGGGTGGCGGGAGACCCCCGAAGACGACCGCCGCCACGGCGAGGCTGCTCGAAGAGGACGTTGCCAGGCGCCCCTACGCCGCCGCCCGGGAGCGCGCTGCCTTCCTGCGCACCATGAGCGGGGTCGGGCTCTCCGAGTCCACCGTGAGGCGGCTCCTGCGCAAGCTCGGTTTCTCCCAAAAAAACGGAGCCTGGGTGCGTCAGAGCGCGACGAGTTCTTGAGGTGCGCCTGGAAGGCGGAGATCTCGGGGAAGCTCGCGGCAGAGCGCTTCGTGTTCGTCGACGAGATGGGATCGAACACCTCGCTCTCTCCGCTGTATGGCTGGTCGAGGGTGGGCGAGCGACTGCCCGCGAAGGTGCCCAGGAACCGGGGCAAGAACGTCACGCTAATCTCCAGCATGACGCTCTGTGGCATGGGACCGTCGGTGGCGGTTGAGGGGTCGACCACGAGGGCGGCTTTCGAGGCCTACGTCGGGCAGGCGCTCTGCCCCTCGCTCTCGGCGGGCCAGCTCGTGGTGATGGACAACCTCTCCGCCCACAAAGGAGGGCGGGTGCGCGAGCTCATCGAGGGGGCCGGATGCGAGCTTTTGTACTTGCCGCCCTACTCGCCGGACATGAATCCCATCGAGGAGGCCTTCAGCAAGGTCAAGGGGCTCATGCGCCGCCCCGAGGCGCGCACCCGCGAGGCTCTGGTGGAGGCGATGGGCAATGCGCTCGACGCGGTGAGTGCCCGGGATGCCCGCGGGTTCTTCGGCCACTGCGGATACCGAGATGCGGTCCAACCGTTTTGACTACCGCTTTAAGCTTCCCGAACAGAAGGAGCGTACCCCGTGCCCGCCCTGCCACTACACATCATCGAGCCCGTCCGGCAACAGTTCCTCGCGCTGTTGCCTGAGAGGGGGACGGACCACCCCCTGGGCTGTCACCGCCCCCGCATCCCGGATCGGGTGGTCTTCGAGAAGCCGGTACAGGTCCTGGTGTTCGGCCGCGCCTATTGGCGGATCGCAGACGAAGGGTGCTCGGCCACCACCCTCGGACGCCGCCGCGACGAGTGGATCGGACTGGGGGCGATGGACGATCTGGAGGGGATGGCGCGGGGGGCTTACGATCGAGCCGTCGGCCTCGAGTTGTCCGACGTGGCCGTCGATTGCTGCATCACCAAGGCTCCATGCGGGGGCGAAAGGGCGGGCAAAAGCCCGGTGGACCGCGGGAAGTGGGGCCTCAAACGCTCGATGATGGTCGACGCTCGTGGTATCCCTCTGGGTGTGGTGGCCGCCGGGGCCAACCGCCACGACTCGCCGCTCTTGGCACCCCGCAAGGCCTCGGAGGTCGCCAGGACCTTCGACGTGGGCGCCTCTACCGTCAAGCGCTACGCCGCCGCGGCGCGAGAGGGGAGGTCGCTGGCCCCGAAGAG
>CAXTDD010000003.1:0-31359 GCA_964242955.1 uncultured Rubrobacteraceae bacterium
CCTCGGCTCGGCCGGATGCGGTGGGGGCAGTCAAGGCAGCGGCACCCTGGAGTATTGGGCCTTTGCGGAGGAGCGTCTCTACTCCGTCAGAGAAGTGGTCCGGTCTAAGGCCTGGACTTCGGCTCACCCGGACGCGCAGATCAACTTCCGGGTCTTTCCCTACGAGCAGATGCACGACAAGCTGCTGGCGGCACTCGTATCCGGCAAGGGGGCGCCCGACGTGGCGGATGTCGAGCTCTCACGGTTCTCCAATTTTATAAAGGGAGATCGCGTGCCCTTCGTGGACCTCACGGATCGCATCGGCGACGAGATGGGCAATCTCTTTACGCCATCGGCCACCGCTCCTTACACTTGGCAGGACAAGATCTACGGCCTAGACCGCGAACTGAGCCTCGCTGCCCTGGTGTACCGAAGCGACGTTATGGAGGATCTGAGTATCAGAACGCCCTTCGAGACGTGGGATGAGGTAATCGCCGCAGGAAAGACAATCTCCAACGGCGACAGGAAGATGTTCGCGATCCACGACGCCGATTTCGGAGACCATTACATGCTCGCCCAGAGCGCCGGCACCACCTACTTCGACGACGGCGGCAACTTTGTTGGCGACAACGAAGCCAGCGTCTCAGCCATGCAGTTCCTTCATGGCCTCATATACGAGCATGGCATCGCGGGTATCGCACCATCCTCGGGGGCCGACACCTGGTATCCGCCGTCCTACAGGGCCGCGTACAGGGCCGGCAAGTTCGTCGCCTTCTTCGGCCCGCCGTGGCACCAAAGCTTCCTCATCAACGACGTCGAGGAGCAATCTGGTAAGTGGGCTGTGCAGCGACTCCCCGCAGGTCTCGGTGAGAGCATACCGACGGCTAGCCACGGCGGGACCGGCACGTGCATTACCGAGCAGTCCGAGCAGGCAGACCTGGCCTTCGAGTTGATACGGGCCGCCAACCTCACCACCGACGGTGTCCTCGAGGACCACAAAGCTCGAACGGTGTATCCGACGTACAAGCCGGCGTATGAGAGCCAACTGCTAAAGCAGCCTAACGAGTACTTCGGTGGCGTGGTGCTCGGTGATCTGTACGGTTCCGTAGCTGACGAGACCGTGCCCTTCAACCAGACGCCGGTATGGACCCAAGCTACAGACGCTATGGTACGCACTGCCGTCACACCCGTCATGAACGATCAAAAGGACCCGCGAACGGCACTCGCAGACGTGAGCAGAGAAGTCAGAAGCATGGAACAGGGCTAGGTCCCTCGGAATCCGGGAGGAGGCAAGATTGGAAACCCAATCCGGGACGAAGAGGGAAACGGAGGCACTACAGGCGACGCGGCCGCGTAAACCTAATCGGAGTCGGCAGGCCGGCCGCGGAGTCGTAGCGCCCTACCTCTTCTTGCTGCCTTTCTTCCTGATCTACGCTGTGTTTCTCGTCTATCCTGTCTTCGCGGCGTTGCGCCTCAGCTTTTACGAGTCTTCAGGTTTCGGAGGCGACACGTTCACTGGGCTCGACAACTACGTGAGGTTGACGCAAGATTCGCGGTACCTACAAGCCCTAAGAAACACGACCATCTATACTCTAGCGAGCGTCTTTATCCTGAGCCCGCTGGCGCTGCTGGTCGCGGTGACGATACGGTCATTCGTGGTGCCGACGGCGGCCTTCAAGAGCTTCTACCGCGTCGTCTTCTTTTTGCCCTTCATCACGTCGTTCGTGGTGATAGCGCTCATGTTCAACCTGGTCTTCGACAACGACTTCGGCCTCATGAACAACGCGCTCTCCTCGCTTGGGCTCCCGACGCTCAACTGGCTGCGCAACGAGAGCTTCGCCCTGATTTCTGTCATCCTGATCGGTATCTGGACGTATCTTGGGATCAATGCGCTGTACTTTCTGGCCGGTCTCCAGAACGTGCCGGAGGAGGTCGTCGAGGCGGCGGCCGTGGACGGCGCGAACCGGTGGCAGACCTTCTGGCGCGTCACGCTGCCGCTCCTCCGGCCGGTCATCCTGTTCGTGGTGGTGCAAGCGACGATCTTTTCTTACCAGATCTTCGAGATACCGTTCCTGCTGACCGACGGCGGCCCCTCCGACGCCACGCTGACGCTCGCCATCTACCTCTACGAGGTTGGTTTTCAGGAGTTCGACCGGGGCTACGCCGCGGCGATCGGCTACTCGATGGCGGTCATAGCCATCGTCCTGGCCGCAACCCAACTCCTCCTGGCCCGCAGGCTCGACCGGTGAGGGGGACGAAGGTGGTCGGGAACAAGGCGCAGATTAGGCTCTGGCAGGTGCTCGTCAACGTCGTGCTGCTCTTCGCGGTCTTCCTGCTCGTCATGCCTTACGCGTACATGATCAGCGCGTCGTTCAAGGAGGGAAGCGAGATCTTCTCGATCCCCATCGAGATCCTGCCGCAGGGCCTCTACCTCGGCAACTACGCGGCCCTATTCCAGGAGACCAACTTCCCGCGGTGGTTCTTGAACAGCGTCTTCGTCAGCCTCGCGCGCACGGCGCTGGCGGTCGTCGTCTCCATCATGGCCGGCTATGCCTTCGCCAAGTTCGACTTCCGCTTCAAGAACGCGCTGTTCCTGTTCGTCATCGCGACGCTCACCCTGCCCATCTACGTCCTCATTGTCCCGCTCTACGACATGATGGTCACGCTGGGCTGGACCGACCGGTACGTGGCCCTGATCCTGCCGTTCGCCGCCCAGGCCATCGGCGTCTTTCTGGCCCGCCAGTACCTACTCTCGGTCCCGGACGAGATCCTGGACGCCGCCCGCGTGGACGGCGCGACGGAGTGGGGCGTCTTCTGGCGCGTGGTTCTGCCCCTATCCACACCCGTGATGGCCGTGCTCGGCATCCTCTTCTTTACGACGGCCTGGAACGACTTTATCTGGCCGCTGGTGGTGATGACCGAGGACAGCAAGTTCCCTGTGGCGCTCGGGCTCCCGACCCTGTTGGGCCCCTACAGTCAGGAGTACGGCGCCGTAATGGCGGGCTCGTTCCTGAGCACGCTGCCTATCATCATCGTCTTCCTCATAGCCCAGCGCCGTTTTATAGAGGCCCTCACCGCCGGTGCCGTGAAGGGCTAGCATCAGCGGATGCAAGAAGACGGAATCGAGGTGTACGATGAGGGCAAGGGCGACCGCTCTTTGGGCTCCTGGCGGGAAGCACATCGGCGCTTCTTCGGGCGGACGCTGCCAGGGATCGGGCGCGAGTTCAGCCGGGGCATGCCGCTCGTTTGCGAGCGGTTTCGGGTGATCCACGGGTGAAGGCCGCACGGCCGGAGGGAGGATGGCGCGGATGAGGTTTCCGGACGGTTTCCTGTGGGGCGCGGCGACGGCCTCCTACCAGATCGAGGGCGCCGTCGATGAGGACGGCCGCGGGCCGTCCATCTGGGACACCTTCTCGCGCACGCCGGGCAAGACCTACCGCGGCGACACCGGCGACATAGCCTGCGACCACTACCATCGGCTCGAGGAAGACCTCGACCTTATGGCGGGGATTGAGCTTGGGGCCTACCGCTTCTCCGTCGCCTGGCCCCGCGTCCAGCCCGACGGCGGCGGCGCCACGAACCAGAAGGGCCTGGACTTCTACCGGCGGCTCGTGGACGGCCTCAGAGAGAGGTCGATCGAGCCGATGCTGACGCTGTACCACTGTGACCTCCCGCAGGCCTTGCAGGACCGGGGCGGCTGGACGAGCCGGGAGACGGCCGAGCGGTTCGCCGAGTACGCGGGCATCGTCTACGGTGCGCTCTCGGACTCCGTCTCGTACTGGATCACTCTGAACGAGCCCTGGGTTGAGGCCTGGATGGGTCACGGCACGGGCACCCACGCCCCGGGCCTGCAGGACGAGAACGCCGCCCTCTCCGCCACGCACCACCTCCTCCTCGGCCACGGGCTGGCGACGGAGCGGATGCGCTCCATGGGGAGCCCCGCCGACGGCAGCACCCTCGGTATCACGCTCAACCTCCACCCGGCCCTCCCCGGGCGCGACCGCGACGCCGACAGGGAGGCCGCCGATCGGGTGGACGGCCAGGCCAACCGGCTCTACCTCGACCCCATCTTCCGCGGTTCCTACCCCGAGGACACCTTGACCCATTACCAGGAGCGCGGCGCCGACCTCTCCTTCGTCCGGGATGGCGACCTGCAGAGGATCTCCGCCCCCATCGACTTCCTCGGCGTCAACTACTACTTCCGCCACACCGTCCGCGACGCGCCGGAAGGGGGCGAGGCGGGGACGCCGTTCGCCGACCTGAACGCCCGGACCATCGTCCCGCACGCGGCGGAGAAGACCGCGATGGGCTGGCCCGTCGAGCCGGAGGGGCTGACGGAGATACTGGTCCGGATCAAGGAAGAGTACGCCGACGTGCCCCTCTACGTCACCGAGAACGGCCGCGCCGTCAGCGACTACGTCGACCCGGAAGGCGACGTGGACGACGAGGAACGCATCTCCTACCTCGACGCCCACTTCAGGGCCGCCCGCGAGGCCATGGAGCGTGGCGCGGACCTGCGCGGCTACATGGTCTGGTCTTTCCTGGACAACTTCGAGTGGGCCGAGGGGTACTCGAAGCGGTTCGGGCTGGTCTTCGTGGACTACGCCACCCAGAAGCGCGTACCGAAGGCGAGCGCCCGCTGGTACTCGGGGGTCATCCGCCGCAACGGTCTAGAGGATTAGCGGTAGTTTGTTGTTAGCGGAACCTGGTATTGCGAGAAGCCCAGGCGGTGCTTGACCTGCTTGTGGCTCTGCTCCACCCACATCCTCAGCCCGTACAGGCGCCAACCTCCGCGAGGCCCGCGGCGGCGAGCTCGCTTTCGGTCGCCCGTTGGGAGCCGGGGGCGGGCAGGTTGGTGGTCAGGTGCCAGGTGGCGAGATCTGGCAACTTTTCGGGGTCGATGGTGGCCACGACCGCCCTGTGCGCCCGCTCCGGGCCGTAGGGTCCGGCTTGCACCTCCAGCGCCCACCACCGCTCCTCGTGCCCGTCACGGAAGGTGCGCGCAACCTTCTTCCACTCCCCCGGTTCGGCGGCGTCTTTCCACCCGGCTGCCTCGGCGGCCTCCCATAGCGCGCCTATCTGGCCCTCCTTGTGCCACCAGCAGTGCGACCTCTTGAGCGAGAGCACGTAGCCCGCACCGAGATCCCTCGACCCTTGCCTGAAACCCTCATCCTCCCCATAGAACGAGTCGGCCACCACCGCCCTGAACGCTACGCTCCTGCCGACCGAGCGCTCCACGAGCCGGCCGGCTATCTCGAGCTTGGTGCCGAACGCCGGATCGCCCTTGCCCTTCTCGAAATGGTGGGCCGGGGTGTAGGGCTCGACTTCCAGAGGGTAGTACACGTCCTCATCTGCCCACAAAGAACTCACCGACACGACCCCATTGCCCACCTTGCCGATGTTCGCCAGGTACTGCTTTCCCGGGCGAAGCCAGCGCGGTCTTCTTACCCCCCTTACGGTCCCCGTGCTCGTCTATGACCAAAACGCCCCCCTCGCTCGGGGCGGTCGTAGGGCCTTCGAGCAGGAGCTCCAGCCGGCGCCCGTTGACCTCCTCGGGGTCCCACCCGGACTCCGAGAGGAACCATTGCAAGCTCCGGGCTTCCTTTCGCTGCGCCCCGGCCACGGGCTGGGTGTTGGCCAGGGCGGTCAACGTCTTGTTGCGCCTGGCGGGGAGCAACAGCCCCTCCAGGTAGCGGCGGAAGCCTTCGCGTTGGGCGCGAGGCGAGCGCCAAAGAGATCGTCGAAGCGGGCAGCATACTCCTCCAACGGACCCGGGGACGGTTAGACGGGCAGACTTCCGGTCATGGCGGCACCTCCTTGTATGCCGCCATTGGAGCACAGCCCTTTTCCTACTCCAACAAACTACCGCTAGCTGCCTGGTCCGCGAGCCCCTCCGGGGCCTTACGGCTCGATCACGATCTTGCCCTTCGTGTGGCGCTTCTTGAGCTCCCGGCAGGCCCCCGTACCTCGGGCATGGGGTAGACTCAGGCTATCGGGATACGCAGACACCCACATCCTATTTCGATGACAATCGGGCATGCGGAATCCCCTTTGCTAGACTCCCTCCGAGAACAGAAGACCCGCATGCGGGCAATCTTCTTCAGGCCATTGGTCGAGCGCTGGACGCGGTGAGCGTGCGTGACGCAATGGCTGGTTCGCCCACTGCGGCTACACGCCTCGGGGTCAGCTACTTTAAGAACCGCTGTAGGCTTGGAAAAACCACGCCGTCAGGAAAGTAGCGCCGAGCACCGACAGATACAGTGGACAGTACCAAAGGCTGCCACGGTCAGCGAGCACGGCGTCCTTCGGTTGGGTTGGATCGTAGTAGACGTCCACCTCTGAGCCGACTACGGCGCGGATCGCGTACATTGCGTCCACCACCTTGGTCTCGATCTCGCAGCCGTCTTCGGCCACGAACATGACCCGATAGCGGCGAGCAAACGGGGGCTCTGCTGCGAATCGAGGATGTGGTTCCGTGCTCAGAGCCTGCGCGTCTAGGACTCGCGCGCGTGCCCGGCCTCCAGCCCGCGCGCACCGTGAGTAGCGAAAGCTTTCTGATAGCCCCCAGCACCCGACTCCTAAGAGGCCAAACCCTATGAGTAAGGCCAGCGCATCCGCAAGCCACAGGCGCTCCGCGGAACCAACGATCAGAACCATCGTCCCGGTTGATGGTTGGCTGTGCGCGCAAATCGCTTCGGTACCTCTCGCTACAATCGCCGCTTCTCTTGCATCGAAAGCAGCTATCAAAGACACGATTCCGCCTCCAACACAGTGTCCTCAGAAGAGTGCGAGTTCTTTACACGAGGTTAGTATAATGCCGCTCGCCACTTCGGGTAACCGACCGACCCACGTGCTGCCAAGCACCATCTTTCGCCCGAGACGCGCAACCGCGTGGGGCGGTCTTCTTCCGGAAGCCGCTTCGTACGTGTGACTACCTCCAAGTATTCGGCACGGATGCTGTGCTCCGGCGCTGCTTCCTACCCACCTTTGTGCACCTTAAGGATGTGTTGGTGTCGCTGCTGGGCTGCGACCTCTGGGGTCGTCACGTCTCAGGGTGTTTCGTTGCGTACGAATAGAAGGAGGCGTGCAACGAAGTGATCACCGCCGCAAGCCGCGATTGGCGAGCCAATTCGCGCAATACTCCCGTCCGTACCCCGCCAAGCGCAGCACCTTCTCGGCCGCGTATGGACGACGTGCATTGCTGACGATGTTGACAGCTTAAGATAAGGCATCTACTGTTTGCGCTTGCGGCATGGGGTCAAGTGGAAGGTAGAAGGGCACCCATGGTAGTACAGGGTAATAGTACATACTGAGGCTGACCGTCCTCGAAGTCAAATCCTCGAAGTCAAAGGCTAGGAAGTGAACGCGTTGGGAGATGTTGCACGGTATGAGGGTATGAAAGGTGCGCAGTGTCGGGCCTCAAGCTGACGTCATACGACGAAGCACTCCTGTCGGGCAAACACGGGGACGCTTCCCAAATGGCGATGAGGATCGTTGCTAAGACTGCCCGGGCAACCGGAGCGAGGTGCCTGATCGACATCCGTTCGGCGCACATCGACGGTTGCCTTTATCACGGCCGCTCCGGTCTGGACTTTGCCGAGAAACTCGCCTTGGCAGGGGGTAAGGCGATCGTACAAACGACGCTCAACGTCAGCTCTCTGGACCTGTTGCATCCCGAACTTTATCAAGGGGACGAGCGGACTGCCCGCGACGCCAAGCGGCTGATGGATGCGTACGTATCGATGGACTGCAAGCCGACGTGGACTTGCGCACCGTACCAACTCCCGACACGTCCGGGGTATGGCGAACACGTGGCTTGGGCAGAGTCGAACGCCATCGTGTTCGCCAACTCCGTATTGGGCGCACGGACCGACCGCTACGCGGATCTAATCGACATCTGCATGGCTATCACCGGCCGGGCTCCGTACAGCGGCCTGCATCTGACTGAGAACCGGCGGGGGCAGGTCTTGTTCGACCTGACGGAGGTGCCCCGAGGCCTGATGAAAGAAGATGCCTTCTATCCCGTGCTCGGGCACTTCGTCGGCTCGGAGGCCGGGAGCGCTGTTCCGGTTCTCGTGGGTCTGCCGGGTTCTACCAGCGAGGACAGGCTCAAAGCAATCGGGGCTGGAGCGGCGTCCTCAGGATCCGTGGCCCTGTTCCACGGCGTCGGTATCACGCCAGAGGCATCCTCGCTGGACGAGGCGTTGCATGGTCTGCCCCCGGATAGAACGGTAATGGTGTCCCTCGAACGGCTGCGCTCGACGAGGGACTCCTTGACCACCTCGGCGCGGGAGGAGTTAGGGGCGGTAAGCTTGGGGACTCCGCACTTTTCGGTGGCCGAGTTTGAGGAGCTGGTGCCGCTGCTTCGAGAGGTGGGAAGCGTGCATCCCGGGGTCGACCTCTACGTCTCTACTAGCCGCCACGTGCTGGCCGAGGTGGAGGAGCGCGGCTGGCTCTCGGTCTTGGAGGACGCAGGCGCACGGGTAGTGGTCGACACCTGTACCTACGTGACACCTATCCTTCGCCGCAAGGATCGGCCCGTCATGACCAACTCGGCCAAATGGGCTTACTACGCGCCGGGCAGCATCGGTGTCGAGGCCGTCTTCGGCAGCCTCAGGGAATGCGTGGAGTCGGCGCACGCTGGGAAGGTGCAGCGCGACGAGGGTCTATGGGCCAATGCCTCCTGAGGAGTCCTCCAAGAGGAGGCTGACGGGCAAGACGTTGGTGGCGGGAACCGCCTCGGGGATGGTGGTGGTGCTCGCAGAGCCCATAAGTTTTTGGGGCGGCGTGGACCCTCACGAGGGGAAAATCGTAAGCGAGCGGCATCCCCAGTTCGGGTCCGACCTCCGAGGGTGCGTCCTGGTTATGCCTTCGGGACGCGGTTCCAGCTCCAGCAGCAGTGTGATCCTGGAGGCCATACGCCTCGGAACCGCCCCTTCGGCCATCGTGCTGCGTGAGCCGGATCCCATCGTCGTGCTCGGCGCGGTAGTCGCCGAAGAACTCTACGGCCTTGTGCATCCTGTAGTAGTCCTCCCAACCGAAGATTACTCGTCCGTGCACGATGGCGAACCGGCCCTCATAGAAGCCGGGGAGAACCTCGCCACCGTCGTCCTCGATCGTAGCAGCTAGAAGATAGAGCCCAACGAGCAAACGTTTTCCCACGCGGGCTCTCGACCCCTCGTTACCCGGACCAGTGCCCTGGCCAACGCGCGCCCGGCTCCCCCAAGGACTCCGAGCGCGAGACTCGGCGGCCCCGGCCTCTTCGACTTCCCTGGCGACCTGAACCGGTTCTGTCACCCGCTCAACCGTCCGCTCCGGGGCATGCCTTTTCACATCATTATTACAAAGTTACGCCGTGCAGCACGACTGCCCCGGTTCCTATGCACGCCGAACTTGGCGACCTTCTAGCCACGCCAAGACCCGTGTGCACTGATGGACGCTTCGACGGTGCCCCTATTTGCACCAAACACCTCGCGCATGCTAATGTGAACGACCTTGTACTTGACATGGAGGACAGCAGTGCAAAGTCGGTAGCGCGTTGCCGTACCCACACGTGCCCCGCTGCCGCAATTGGCGCTTCGCTTGTCAGCGAACTCGGGCGCACTCACCACAATAGGAGCAAACTGTGGAAAAATACTCGTCGGTCCCCCACTTCAACGTACACAATACCAACTACGCACCGCTACCGCAGATGGGCGGGCATGAAGCCGTTCTGTACCAGTCTGAGGACAAGACCCGATTGGCCGGGAGTTTCAAGGAATCCGGCACCCATACCATGGTGATGCCCTTCGACGAGTTCATTTACGTCGTCGAGGGAAGCACCAAGATAGACGTCCAAGGCGGCGAGTCAATCGAAATGGCTGCCGGGGACTGCTGCTACTTGCGTCAAGGACTAAGTGTTACCTTCCAGCATTCAGACGACTTCCACGACGTAACCGTGTTGATCTCTGACTCGCCTATCGATTACTGAGTTCCGGGTGACCAATGTGGCAACCGGGAGGACGGTGCTCGCTTGTCCAGCTCGTGGCGTTCTGAGCCTTACCACGACGGAGGCAGGGCCCGCCACATATGCGGCTGCGGAAACCACTCAGAGCAGGGGACGGAGGGCGTGCCACCGTAGGGGGCATCCACTACGTCCTTCGCGTAGTAGTAGACCAGCGTCAGCGGGTACCCTTCACCTGATTCGAAACCCCCGACACCCCAAAGGCCGAGCGTGGCGCCGTGTTGGCGGCGATAGGCGAGGAGTTCCGACGCTACGACCATCTTCTCCGACCCCGACACTAACCCGAATCGTCTGTCGCCGAAAAACTGCGCCCCCGGCTCAGCGCGTGTCTTTCCTCAGACAGAAGCCTCAAGAAACATCGGCGCTCCAGGTCCGAGACCGCCTGCCTTTGCCGTTGATGGGACGGTCTCGCAAGATTCACACATAGCCACCTCCGGGAGGAGGCAGTTGCACTCATGCGTTGTCCTGTGCGGACTGTGGACGGCTATCCAGCGTGGACCGCGACCGTCGGTGGCTACCGGCCGTGCTTGACCATCACGTGCTTGACACGTGAGTAGTCGTCGAGGGCGTGGGTGGACATGTCCCGGCCGTACCCCGAGTTCTTGTAGCCGCCCCAGGGCGCCTCCGAGGCGAGGACGAGGTGATCGTTCACCCACACGGTCCCGAAGTCGAGCAGGCCCGGCAGCCGCATGGCGCGCGACGCGTCTGAGGTCCACACTGAGGCGGCGAGACCGTACTCAACGTCGTTGGCCTTGTTGACTGCCTCCTCCTCATTGTCGAAGGTCTGCACAGAAACGACAGGTCCAAACACTTCTTCCTGGACAATCTCCGAGTCCTGCGCCGGACCGGCGACGACTGACGGTTGGTAGAAGTACCCGGGCCGGTCGATGGCGGCCCCACCGGTGAGGACCTCTACGCCTCCTTCCACGGCGCGGTCGACGAAGCCGGCGACCCTCTCGAGGTGATCCTGGGAGGTGAGGGGGCCCATCTCGATGTGGTTGCCCTCCGCCGGATCGCCCACCGAAAGCGACTCGACTGCCGGGACGAGGCGGCCCACGAAGTCGTCGTAGACTTCTCGGTGAACGAGCACGCGCGTCGAAGACCCGCACTCCTGACCGCTATTCCAATACCCTCCGAAGCGGATCGCCGCCACGGCGTCCTCAAGGTCCGCGTCCCCGAAGACGACGAAGGGCGCATTCCCGCCCAGCTCCAGGTGTACGCGCTTCAGCGTCCCCGCCGCCGCGCGCGCGACGGCGCGGCCGCTGGCCACGCTACCCGTGAGCGTAACCATGTCAATGCCCGGGTGGGCCGACAGCGCCGCACCCACCGGTACCCCCTCGCCAGTGACGACATTGAAGACGCCGGGAGGCAGGAGGTCCGCCACAAGCTCGGCGAGCTTGAGCGTCGTGAGCGGCGTCTGCTCGGAGGGCTTCAGCACGCACACGTTGCCCGTGGCCAGGGCGGGGGCGAGCTTCCACGCTGCCACGAGGAGCGGGTAGTTCCACGGGGCGATGGCGCCAATCACCCCGACAGGCTCGCGCAGGACCATAGAGGTGTACCCCGCGACGTACTCGCCCGGCGCGGGCGCCTGCGCGGCCCGGGCCGCACCCGCCATGAAGCGCAGCAAGTCGGATGCCATGGGTATCTCCTCTGCGGAGAAGCGGAGGGGCTTGCCTACGTTCAGGGACTCGAGCCTTGAGAGGAGGTCGGCGTTCTCGTCAATACGGTCCGCTATTTTTAGGAGGAGGCGCGAGCGTTCCTGAACGGTCGTGCGGCGCCACGAGGTGAACGCCGTCCGCGCGACGCGGACGGCGCGGTCAACGTCGACCTCCGTGCCGAGGGGGACTTCGGCGATGGACGAGCCCGTCGCCGGGTTGATGACTGGCATGGTCCCGCCCTCGACCGAAGCCACGAACTCGCCGCCCACGAAGTTGCCGCTCTTGCCAAGATGCTCGATCGCCCCGAGGCTCTCTTCGAGACCCCCGTTCGGCGTCTCTCCTGTCCGGCCGGCGCTATACTCGGTCATGATGTTTCCTCTCCTTTCCGGACGTCGGTACCGACGTCATCGTGTCCTAACAGCGCTCCGCGGTGCGGGGGCCCTGGGAAATAGTGATGGTACCGAGGAGCTCGGCGCACTTCTCGCCAACCATCATCGCGGTCACGGCGGGGTTGACCCCGGGTTGGTCGGGGAAGATGGACGCATCCGCAACCCGGAGCCGCGAGACGCCCCGCAGGCGCAACTCGGGATCGACGACCGCGCCGTCGTCCGATGCGTCGCCCACCCGGCATCCCCCCGCCCAGTGGTACTCAGTGTTCGCCAGCTTGCTCGCGTAGTTCGCTATCTGCTCGTCGCTTTGGAACTGCGGCCCGGGAAGCATTTCGCGTTCGACCCACGGCGCCATGGCCGGCTGGTTGCAGATCTCGCGGCAGATCCGGACCCCCCGCACGAGCGCCTTGATGTCCTGGCCCCCGGGGTCGCTGAAGTAGCGTGGGTCGATAACGGGTGGATCCTCTGGATCGTTCGAGCGCAGCCTGACGGTACCCTCGCTCTTGGGGCGGGCGAGGTAGGGCGTCATCGTGAAGACGTGTTCTGCCTGCTCGAACGGGGCGAGACCCATGTCGCTCGCCTCCGCCCAATACCCGTCCGCGAATTGGTGGATCATGATGTCGTAGTAATCGAGCGATGGGTCAGACTTCACGTACGCGGCCGCCTCGGCAGGATGCACGGTGTCCGCACGAACGGGCCGCGAGGATTCGTACATCACGATGGTCTGGATGTGGTCGTTGAGGTGCTCCCCCACCGCCGGCAGGTCGAGCCTTACATCGACGCCCACCTCACGCAGGTGCGCGGTCGGACCCACACCGGAGAGCATCAGGAGCTTGGGGGTGTTGAAGACCCCGGCGCAGAGGATGACCTCGGTCTTCGCACGCACTTCGCCGCGGTTGGTCTCGACGCCGACCGCGACGCCGCCGTCGTCGATCAGGATCTTGCGCGCGAAGGTCTCGGTCAACACGACAAGATTTTCGGGGTGGCCCTCCAGGTAGGCCACGTCGGTCGAGACCCGACGGTCGCCGCGCCGGTTCATGTGCATCCAGCCGCAGCCCTCCGCGATGTCGACGTCGGCGTTGCTTCGAACGAGCGGGTAACCAGCCTCCTGGCAGGCGTCGATCCACGCATGCGCGTGGGGGCTGTAGGGCCCCTCCTCGATGACGTTCACCTTCTCCATCACCCGCTCGAACGCCGCCCGCGTCCCCTCCGGCCCCCAGCCGCGAGCGCCGTACTTCTGTTCCCATCGCCTCAGGTCGACGTCCGGGGTCCTGAAAGCGATCACCGCGTTGTGGGAGCTGCAGCCACCCAGCATCCGCGCGCGGGCGGCGAACATCTTCGCCGGACCGTGCTCTTGTGGTTCGATCTCGTAGTTCCAGTCGTAGCGCCGGTAGCGGACGATGTCCGCAAAGTTCTTGTATTGCCAGATCTCCGGGTTGTCCTTTTCCGAACGCCCCGCTTCGATCAGACAAACCGCAAGGTCGGGATTCTCCGCGAGCCGCGCTGCCACGATACATCCCGCAGTACCTCCACCTACAATCACGTAGTCGTAGTCTCGAGTACTGGCCATGGCTCTACTCCGCGTCCCTCTCTCCGTAGATCGGTTTCCCACATGCCGTCGGAGGACGAATACAATACCCTCAACCCGATCGACAAGCTGTACTACGTCGACCATTGCTCGCCGATTTTGCGTCAGGCACCCCCGACGCCGGACCGGGAGGTCATTTTAGCCTTGACCCGAGGTCCCGATGCGTTCGTAGACCGCCGGGCGGGTTCTCTTGTAGCGGAGCGCGAGGAAGAATCCGCCGATAGCAACTGTCACAATACCAACTAGCGCAACCACACCCATAATTTCACTACCCGCTATATTGCTCGGGTTCAGTATCGCGATCACGAATAGTGCGCTCAGGGCGATGATAGACAGTGCCGGCGCGATTAGGGAGATCCACAACCCCGGATTCAGTTCGGGGTGCTTGCGGTAAAAGACGATGACAGCGCCGCTCGTAGCTATCAGAAGCGGGAGCAGGAAGAATATCCCCATTCCTGTCAGTGCGGCAAATGCAGGAACAGCATCGATACCAGACGCATAGACAACCGCAATAACTACTAGACTGATGAAGGTGACGGAGAGTACCGCAACATAGGGAGATTGCAGTCGGGAGTGCACTCTTGCCAACGGCCGTGGCAGCGCCCCGTCGCGACCTAGCGCGTACAGGTACCGGGACCCCGCCCCCTGAACAGAGTTGGTGGCCGCCACCTGACTGGTCACGAGGATAATGGCTACCAAATTGACGAAGAAGGCACCGATATACTGCTCGATACTCGTGAAAAATGAGCCCACCGGGTCGCTAAGAGCCTGGTCGACAACCCTCGACGATCCCTGGGTGATGATATACACCCACGACCCGAGCGCGTAGAATACCGCCAGGAATATGATGGCGCCGTATGTTGCGCGTTTGACCGATCTGTCTGGATTCCTCGTCTCGTCGCGAAAGCACGCCCCGGCCTCGATGCCGATCAGTGTCAGCATGGCGAAAAGGATCCCGACACCCACATTTCCTGAGAGAAAGGCAGAAGGAGCGAACGACGAGGTTGAGTAGCCTTCGGGGCCGCCGTTGATCAAAACCGCGGCTTGCCAAATGGCAACCACCGCGATCTCCAACAGTACCAAAATTCCCAGAACCTTCATCGATAAGTCGACCCGCAGGAGTCCCAAAACGGTGATAATGGCGAGGAAGATCAGAGCCCAGGCGGGCCAGACTAGGAAAGGTTGGCCCACCAACCTCTCCGCAAGGTCCGCGCCGATGAGTCCCAGGTACACGTAGGATCCTGCGGCAAAAAGGACGTACGCTGCTGTGGCGAGGAACGCGCCCCCGAGACCGGTCGCCTTGCCCATACCCTCAACGATGTAGCAGTAGAAAGCCCCAGGATGCCTGATGTAACGGCTCATCCCGACAAACCCAACCGAGAAAAGGAACAGGACTGCTCCGGCAACGAGGAAGGCCACGGGGGCCCCGATGCCGTTCCCGAAGCCAATGGCTAGCTGCTGGAACCCGGCCATGGCGGCGATCGGGGCGTTGAAGGCGATTATCAGTATCGCCAGCGCGAGAGCGCCCAGCCTACGCGGCAATACGTCGGTTCTGGGTGACTGCGCTTCTGTCTCGCCTGTGTTCAACCCGCTCGGGGTGGGGGTCGTCATGAGATCACGCTCCTTGGTTCTTGTGGTTACAATCGATCCTCACGATCGCCTGTCGCAGCGTTCCGTCGTCGTCGTTCGATGGCGTGGCGGCCGTAGCAGTCGGCGTGCGATGGCTGCGGGTCAACGGCTAGACGCTTGAGGCGTCGAGACAGGACTAGTGCTGTCCCCATGGCGCCGGCAATAGGTGTAGCGGGTGTCACTGTACATTCCTAGCGTTCGCACCGCTGGCGTTGCGAACGACTTCGGTAAACTTATCTAACTCGTCAGCCGATGGCATGAGGAATGGGTGTCGTACGTCTCCGGCGTCGAGCCCGCGGAGTTGGCAACCCGCCTTACACAATGCTATGTAGTTGGGGGACTGTTCCGTGAAACGCAACAAGGGGCGAAGGCGCCGCCAGAGTTTAATGGACTCGTTGGTCGTTCCGTTGCGGTGGATCGATTCGATGGTGTCGTTGAGAAGTTCGGGTGCAAAACTCGCTACCCCGAGAACGGCACCTCGAGCGCCTGCGTTGATTGCGTCGTAGAGAAGGCTGTCGAAACCGACGTAGACCTGAAAATCTGTTGTCGCCGACCACGCCAGAAGATCGCCCATCAGGACGTGGTCTCCGGAACTGTCTTTGACAGCGCTGACGCGGGAAAGTTCGGCCAGTTCTTGGATCTGCGCTAGCGACAGGATTCCCGAGGGGGCCGTGTTGTAGATCATGATGGGCAGGGTCACGCTCTCGTGGACTTGCTCGTAGAAGTAATAGCGCTCGCGCCAGTTGATCGGCTCGCCGAAGGGCGAGGCAAGCAGGAGGCCCGCGGCGCCCGAGGTTTCTGCCTCTTGGCTGAGGGTGATCGCGTCGCGCGTGGAAAGTGTTCCGGTCTGGATGACGACGGGCACCCGCCCGTCCACCACCCGGACGGCCTCGCGGGCTAGCAGGATCCTCTCGTCCATGCTCAGCGCGCCATACTCGCCGGTCCCGCCCCCGACGACGAGGCCGCTCACGCCGGCCTCAACCTGACAGTCGATCAACTTATCCAGGGCCTGTAGGTTCAACTCCTGGTCGCGCATAGGCGTCACCAAGGCGGTCATAAGGCCTTGCGGCCAAGGGGAAGTCGTCATCGGGGTGCCTCCTCACGGTCGGCGGAAACTCGGGGTCCTGCAAGAAAGTCGAAGTCGCAACCCTTGTTGGCCTGCGTCACGCTCTCTGCGACCAGCCTCCCGAATCCCCGCTCGGGAATTCGCGCGGACGGACGCGGGTTCGACGTTCGGCGTCTTAGGGCCATCTCTTCGTCGGATATCTGCAGGTCTATCCGGCGGTTGGGAACGTCGAGTTGGATGGTGTCCCCGGTCCTGACCAGTCCCAGGGGTCCGCCAGCGGCCGACTCGGGCGCGACATGCAGTACGGCGGTGCCCCTTACCGTTCCGCCCAGCCGGGAGTCAGTGATGCGGATCATGTCCGTGACGCCCTGCTCGAGGAGCTTGTCAGGGACCGGGATGCGCCCGGATTCTGGCATCATCGACCCTTTGGGTCCCTCGCCCCGCTGGACGATGATGTCGTCCGCCCTGATGTCGAAGTCGGGTTCGTACAGGTTCGCCTCCAGCTCCGCCTTGCTCTCGAACACGACAGCCCGGCCACGGTGGACCAGCAGTTCCGGCGAGGCTACGCCGGTGCGGATTATCGCGCCGTCCGGCGCGATGTTTCCGCGTAAGACCGCGATACCCCGCGGTTCGGCGATCGGACGGTCCAGGGTCCCGACGACGCGTTCGTCTTGGATGGAGGCCTCGGCGATCTCTTCGCCGAGGGTGCGGCCCGTCACGGTGATAGCGTCCGTGTGGAGCAGGGGGCTCAGCGCGTTCAGGAGAGCGGGGACCCCCCCGGCATTGAAAAAGTCGTTCATGTAGTACTCGCCGGCGGGCCTGAGGTTGAGGAGCGCGGGCGTGTCCACGGACAGTCGGTCGAACCGCTCGAGCTCGAGATCGAGTCCGAGACGACCCGCGAGCGCGAGCAGGTGCATTACGGCCGCGCTCGACCCGTCGATGGCCGCGAGCGCTCGGATCGCGTTGTCGAGAGCGTCGGCGGTCATGATCTGCGAAGGACGAAGGTCTGCATCGACGAGCTGCATGGCGTGCTCCCCGACCCTTCGCGACATCGCGATGCGTCGCGAGTCCACGGCGGGGATGGCCGCGCTTCCCGCCGGGGCCATCCCCAGCGCCTCGGCGATGGTCGTCATGGTCGAGGCGGTTCCCATGGTGCTGCAGTGGCCGGGGCTCCGCTCCAGCGACTCTTCCAAGGACGTAATATCGCACTCATCAAGTTCGCCTCGGCGGAATGCCTCGATGGCCTTGTGAAAGTCGTAACCGGATCCGACGTCTTTGCCACGCCAGAAGCCGCTGAAGGAAGGGCCACCGGGGAGCACGATGGCGGGCAGATCGATCGACGCGGCGGCCATGAGCATCGCGGGGATGGTCTCGTCGCAGGCCCCGAGAAAGACCAGCCCGTCGATTGAGTAGACGCTGGCCGTTTGCTCGATCTCCATGGCGAGCAGGTTGCGGTGCATGAACGAGGATCCCAGCGGCCGGGTGCTGTCGGCCCCCATGGTCATGGTGTTGAAGACGCGGGGCAATCCCCCCGACTGCAGAATCGAGTCTCTTACCGCGCCCACCATATTGTCAAAATGCATGTGACACCGGTTGAAGTCACTGGTGTTGTTGCATATACCTATGATCGGCCTGAGGTAGTCCTTCGGGCGTAGCCCTTGCACCTTCAGCGAGGAACGTTGCAAAAAGCCGTCAATGCCCTTTTCCTCGGTCCAGTCTCGACTGCGGAGGCGGCGTTCTGCGTCAGCCAAAGCGGTACTCCTCTCGTCTTGCGGATATCAGGCCTGAGCGTGAGAGCCGCCGGCCTTCTACCTCTATGAGCGCGGCTTGCTGCAGCGATTTATAAGGGCCGGGACTCAGCTGCGCAAGTGTCTTCGCGGTGTCCCAATTAATGTTGGATGGGATCGTATCGAGGGCGCCCCATATTCGTTCGTCACAATAGTCGCAGGCGCTCACCGCACTACGTAGCAGTCCTTCAAAGGCTTTCAGTTCTGACAGAGCGGGCATGTCAGCCATGCCCGGGCAGTCAACTGATCTGTGCTTCCGGCAGCTTTGGAAATACGGTGATGCGGGCATCGCACGGGGTGACGAAGGTCTCGTCCTGCAGAAGCTCGGCCGGAACACCACGCTCGGTGATGATCCCGAGCCGGTATCTTTCGTAGGACTCTTTCGCATACGCGAAGTGCCTCCCGATTGCGGCACGAGACGTAGGCAGTTCGTTGCCAGGCGCAGGCGAGCCAAGTGCTGAGCCGTCTCGGCGCCAGTGTTATTCCGGTACAGCTCGATGAATTCGGGCGTCACCAGCTCCCGTATTGCTTCGCGCCAGCAAGAGGAAGAGTACTCAAGCCAATCTTCTGTCTTGACTCGATGTATGTCCCGATCTGAGAGCGGCCCTCCTCGGTGCGTCGGCGGGCCCGGAGGAGTTCGGCGCCGTTCAGGGGTGTCACAGCACGCGGTCTTCGACCACTGGCGTGAGCTCGACGCGCCGAGCGATGGCGTCCGCGCCACAAGCCCTATAGTATGCCCATCATGCGGTGACATCACTCACCTTGGCTAGCCTTCCCGGGTCGAAACCGGCAATATCGTGGGTAGTGCTTCCTTCGGATGCCAAGTCAGCAGCCACTTCACCCATCAACGGCGCGAACTTGAAGCCGTGCCCCGAGAACCCCCCGAGCAAGGTGAGGTTGGGTTGATTAGGCACTTGGCCCACGAGAAAGTGACGATCTGGCGTATTAGTGTACATACACACCTTGGTGTACACAGGATCGGGAAAAAGGCCTAAAAGCTTGTCCTCGACGTACCCAGAAAGGCGTGCCATGTCCTCAGGATGCGTTTCCCGGTCGATGGTCTCCGGGTCTACGGTCTGTCCGTAGTGGTGCAAGGCAACCTTGACAGGACCACCGTCCAGACTAGGTATCGCGTACCATTCCACGTCGTCCTCTTGGAAAACGCAGACCGGGAAACGGTCGAAGGCGAAGGCCTCGGGCTCTCTGGCTTCGAACCATGCGAGCACCTGCCTCTCCACGCTAAGATGGCGATCGAGGCTCGGGAATAACTTGCCTAGCCAGGACCCTACCGCCACGATCGCATGTCGCGCGCTATAGACCCGGCCGTTGGCCCGGACCTTTACGCCGCTGGCGTCGGTCTCAATAGACTCGACGGGAGCGTAGCGAAATAAGGTCGCCCCTAACTTCTCGGCGCGTCGGGCCGCCGTTTCTATCGAGGCTTCAGCCCTCAGCACGCCCGCCGCTTCCTCGTAGACCGCCGTGAGCCCAGGCCTTGGCGCGTGTTGCGGGTAACGCTCTGGGAGACGATCGCCCGGGAAAACTTCGTGGGTCAGCCCGTACTCGCGAGCGCTTGCCACAGTCCCCGAGACGAGCTCGCCCTCTTCGGGGCCAACCATGAGGGCACCGGTCATCGTCAGGAGCGATTCGCCTGTCTCGCGCTCGAGCTCGCGCCAGAGGTCAAAAGCGGAACGAATCAACGGCACGTATGTGGACCCCTCGAAGTACGCGGTACGGATGACACGTGACTCACCGTGACCCGAGCCCTTGTCGTGACCCGGCTCGAACCTTTCGAAACAGATCGCATCGATCCCGCGGGCGGCGAGACGCCAGAGAGCAAAACTTCCCATCGTGCCGCCTCCGACGACAATTACGTCAGTGTCCACGTTGCCGCCCCCTAGTACTGCGCGTGCGCTTCGACGCACACTTTATCTCGGCCGTGGGTACGCTGGTCTTCGCCGTAGCCGAACCCCCGTTACTCAACCTGTCCCCTTCGCGCTTTGCCGTTGCGCTTGCCACCAATGGCACCTCTGCCCATCCATACGCCACTTCGGGAGACCCTCTCCCATAACCTCATCATAAAGTAATCACTATCTTACTGCTACCCTTGCTAAGTAAAGACAATTTTAATAGGATTTGCAAATGGGAGGTTATAAGTCGTCGCAGCCCACGGTGATCTTCCCTCACCGGGGCAGGGGAGGAAAGACATGCGGTTAGACGGTAAGGTGGTGATCATCACGGGGGCTGCCTCCGGCATCGGGTTGGCAAGTGCGCGCATGTTCGGACGCGAGGGCGCGCGGCTCGTGCTCGGCGATATCGACGAGCGGGCTGGCGGGCTAGCGGCCGAGGAGATCGGGGGGGCTGGCGGTCAAGCCGCTTTCGTACGCACGGATGTCGCCTCCGATCCAGACGTACAGCGGTTGGTGAGTACCGCAGTCGACCGTTACGGCAAACTGGACATCATCTTCAATAATGCTGGCATCCATCTCGTGAAACCCATACTGGAGAGCACGGAAGAAGACTTCGACCGCGTCGTCGCGATCAATCTCAAGGGCGTGTTCTTGGGGTGTAAGTACTCTTTGCCGCACCTGATGGAGAACCCGGACGGCGGGGTCATCGTTAACATGTCCTCGAGTGGCGGTCTCGTGGGGCGGCCGAACGACCCGCTGTACGGGGCGACTAAGTTCGGTGTGATCGGCCTTACGAAGTCGCTCGCCCTGACTTATGCGGACCAGAAGGTCCGGGCGAACGCGCTCTGTCCAGGACCCATAGATACGCCCATCGTCTCGCGTGCCTACGAAGGGAGTGACGTAGACCGCGAAATGGTGGTTCGCCGGGCGGTGGCGAGTTCCCCCACCCCGCGAGTGGCCGACGCGGAAGAGGTGGCTAGCGCCGCCCTATTCCTGGCCTCGGACGACGCGAGCTTCGTAAACGGCGCAGCTCTGCCCGTGGACGGTGGAAAGTCCGCGGGCCTCATGAAAGACGACCGGTACCGAACAGACTTCGGGTTGTTCGACTGAGCCCACGGTCGTAGCATGGACAGCGACAAGCCGGACACAAAGTAAGCCCAATATAGAGTAGAGAACAGTCGCTAACAGACAAGCATGCGATCGAGACGGTAATCCTTCGCATGGGACCGAGGCCAAAACGCGCTCGTGGCTGCACTTGTCACTCGATCGGTCTCGACGCGTAAGCGAAGCCGTTGGCAGATGCTGTCAGGGATAAAACCAGGAGGTCCTCCAAGCTTCGCTGACTGTTGCAGAATGCTCGAACGGGGAGTCTTGGCGGCCAGAAAGACCTTCGTGTCGTGCGGGCGGCGTAAGACGACGGTCGCCTCGGTGGCCGTAGGACCGCCGCCTGGGCCATCCTCCTCGGACGCCGGCGCCTGGAGGCGAGCAGCCGCTCGACGTTCTGGCCGGCGGCGATCAGCAGCGCCTCGGCATTGACCTTCTCCGGGCGCCTGAGCCTGAACCTCCTCATCCCGTGACGGTCTGGGTTTGGGCTTCCCCCGCTAGCGCGGACACGTGCGCCTTACGCGACGCTAGCTTCTTCCACTCTATCCTCCTCGAAGTCGGCGGAGCTCCTGTAGCCCGGAGACGAGTGCAGACGGCGGGTATTGTAGAAAGTCTCCAGGTACCCGAAGATGGCCGTCTTGGCGGCCTGCCGGTTTGGAACTCCAGTCTGCTCACCAACTCCGCCTTCCCTGAGATGTCGGGAGCAACAAGAAAAGCGCGCCGAAGGGCACCAGAAAGTTTGCCTTGGTGCCGCACTCCATCTCGGTTTCGGTGCGACGAGCTTGGCGGCGCACGGAAGGTGGCCTCGCTCTCCACCGAGGCTTTCAGACACTGTGGTGTGACCAACATCGGTACCCGCCGATTGAGTACATTATCGGGTTCGTTAGCAGCCTGGAGGAATGCCGAAGAGACTTTATAGAGACTCGTCCCGATCTAGCGTAGCTACCGGTAACTCAACTCCCTATCTTCCCTGATTTAGGTAGTGTCAGAGCTACCGACTAGGCTTCACGTTCTCCCCAACCGCCGCCCCCTGGCGTACACACGGTTACCGAGTCCCCGGCATCCAGCTCTCTACTAACCTTGGAGGGCAGCCCCACGTCGTTCAAGTAGTTCTCTCCCAGGTTTCCGGGTTGCCCGCCATGGACGCCCTGCGGGGCGCGACGCCTACGGTCGGTAAGCAGGGACAAGGTCGCAGGTTCTAGAACTCGTATGGAGCGTACGATACCGTCTCCGCCCTGGTGCTTCCCTTCTCCCCCGGAGCCGTAGAGGAGCTCGTAGCGCATCACGCGCATGGGGTACTCGAGCTCGAAGGCCTCGACGGGGGTGTTGAGGGTGTTGGACATGCCCACGTGGACTCCCGAGGGGCCTGGACCGCGGGAGGATGCACCCTGGCCGCCGCCGATCGTCTCGTAGTAGGTCCACCCGTTGCCACCGATGATTACGTTGTTCATGGTCCCTTGTCCTTGGGCCGGGAGTGCTTCGGGTGCGAAGCCTGAAAGAGCCTTCAGGACGACGTCGGCGATCCGGTTGCTGGTCTCGACGTTGCCTGCCACGACGGCTGCTGGGTAAGCTGCGTTTACCAGGCTTCCTTCCGGGGCCCGGATGGTCAACGGCGCGTAGGCGCCGGCGTTCGCAGGAACGTCCTGTGGCAGTAGCACCCGCAGAGCAAAGTAACACGCCGAGCGTGTCACTGGGATGGGACAATTGATGTTGCCACGTACGCCGTCTGAGGTACCCTCGAAATCTATGACCACCGAGTCGTCTTCTACGGTTACGGCGACCTTTAGGAGGATGTCGTCGTCGTCGGCACCGTCGCCCTCCATGACATCCACGGCTCGGTGTTCGCCGTTGGGAAGGTCAAGGATGGCCTGTCGAGTGCGCTTCTCCGTATAGGAGACGACCTCGCTGAAGGCAGCGAGCACGGTCTCCTTACCGCGGCGCGCTATGAGTTCGCCGATCCGCTGCTCGGCGAGATTATTCGCCGCCATCTGGGCGCGCAGATCGCCACGGCGGATCCCGGGGGTGCGGACGTTTGCAAGGAGGAGATCGAGGACGTCGGGGACGTATTTGCCGTTTCTCACCAACTTCACCGGTGGGATGATGATGCCCTCCTGGAAGATCTCGCGCGAGTCGGACGGCATCGAGCCGGGGCGCATCCCGCCCACGTCCGAGTGGTGAGCACGCGTCACCGCGTAGCCGACGATCTCGTCCTCGTGGGCAAACGGAGAGACAAGGGTTATGTCTGGCAGATGGGTACCGCCGGAATAGGGGTCGTTGATGGCAAACACGTCGCCAAGCTCAACGTTCTTACCTATCACTGCGGCGACGGCTTCGGGCATCGCGCCCAGATGCACGGGCATATGTTCGGCCTGGGCGACCATACGTCCGTCGGCGTCGAATAGCGCGGTAGATAGGTCGCGACGCTCCTTGATATTAGATGAGTAGGCTCCCCGTACGAGCACCGCCCCCATCTCCTCGGCTATGCCCACGAGCGCACTCGCCAGGACCGAGAGCGTTACCGGATCGAGCTTTCTGCTGCTCATTTTCTCTCCAGTACTAGGTTGGCGACGTCGTCTACCGTACCCTGCCAGCCGGGCCTTACGACACACGTAGACTCCCTAAACTCGATTATGGCCGGACCCGTGGCTTCCGAGCCGCGGCCCATACGCTCACGGTCCAGCACAGGCACCTCCACCCATTCGCCATCGAAGTTCGCTTTCCGTCGCCCTGTCTCCGCCTCGCCTTCTGCGAATGGCTCTGTGGGTTCTGGCTTGTCGACCTGGACGGTGGCAGTGAGGCGCAGGTTCACGAGCTCCACGGGCTCGTCGTTCATAAGGTAGCCGTAGTACCTCTCGTGCGCCGTATGGAAGGACCACTCGAGTTTGTCCAAAGCGTCCGCTTCGACCGTCAATTCAAATGACTGCATGCGGTAACGCAGGTCCGCCCGTCGCACGTACTCCGGGTCTTCGAGATCATCGGTGGCCGCTCTCTCCATCGCCTCGAATTCACTTTCGAGTTCACGCTCGGTAACGTCTTCGAGTAGGGAGAGCAAGGGACGCACGTAGTCGCGCCTGAGGTCGGAGATCGCGAGTCCCAGGGCGCTCAACACACCGCCGGCGCGGGGCACTAGTACAGTTCGCATATCCAGTTCTTCGGCGAGGGCGCAAGCGTGCAGCCCGCCCGCGCCGCCGAAGGCGAGGAGGGCGAACTCCCTGGGGTCGAGGCCGCGCTCGACGCTTATGACGCGCAGGGCGCGCACCATCTCCGCGTTCGCCACGCGCACCACGCCCAGAGCGACTTCTTGCGTATCTAGATCGAGCTTCTCGCCCAAGGCGGATAGTGCCTTCTCCGATAGGCCGCGTTCGAGCACGACCTCTCCACCCAGAGTGGCTCCGTTCGTGAGGTATCCAAGAAAGAGATTCGCGTCGGTGACGGTCGGAGACTCGCCGCCTTTGCCGTAGGCGGCCGGTCCCGGATCTGCGCCCGCGGACTGGGGTCCTACGCGTAGAGCACCACCGGCGTCGGCCAAGGCTATGGAGCCACCGCCGGCGCTGACGGTATGTACATCCACCATCGGGAGCTTTATTGGGACCCCGGCCACGACGGTCTCCGTGGTCGTCCGCGCCTCGCCACCCGTAACGGGCGCCACGTCCGTGCTCGTCCCCCCCATGTCGAAGGTCAGCAGGTCTCGGTACCCACCCATAGTCCCGACGTGGGCCGCTCCCACAACGCCCCCCGCCGGCCCCGAGAGAAGGCATCCTGCCGCGTCGGCGATGGCGTCGTCTATCTGCACCACTCCGCCCGAAGACTGCATCACTAGCGGCCTTGGCATCCCGGCACCCTCCACCTTCTCGGCCAGGTTCCTGAGGTAAGCGGCGAGCTTCGGCCCCAGGTAGGCGTCGGCGGCCGTCGTCGAGAACCGCTCGTACTCTCTGTACTCAGGCAGCACTTCGTGGCTGAGGGATACGTGTACGTGGGGCAGAGCCTCCCGCAGCATCTCGCCAACCTTCGTTTCATGATCCGGATGGACGAATGCGAAGAGGAGACAGACCGCCACGGCGTCCACGTCGGCCTCTTCGATGGTGGAGACGACCTCTCGCAGGCTCTGTTCGTCGAGCGAGGAGATCTCGCCTTCGGGGCCCATTCGCTCTCTGACTATGAAGCGCAGTTCGCGGGGAACGAGTGGGGCCGGACGGTCTACGCTCAAGTCGTAGAGTGAAGGGCGAGTCTGCCGCGCGATCTCGAGTACGTCTCTAAAACCTTCCGTCGTCACGAGTGCCACCCGGGCGCCGCGACGTTCGAGCAGGGCGTTCGTCGCCACCGTCATCCCGTGGGCCAGGGCAATCACTGCGCCGGCCTCCAACCCCGAGGCGTCGATGGCGTTCATCACGCCCACCGATTGGTCCTGCGGCGTAGAAGGGACCTTCGCCGTGACCAGCTTGCCTTCAGAGACCGCGACGAGGTCCGTGAAGGTCCCGCCGACGTCAATGCCGACTCGTGCATTACTCGTAGATCGTGTCTCCGCCACGTGAGCCTCCATCAGGGCTTGGTCAAGTACCTTCGTGAATCGACCATCGTCTCTTCAGACGCCGAGCCACGGCGACACTCGGCGCGGCTCGGCGGCCAGACGGGAGAAGGGTGACGACGATGTCGAACGATACGGAACGAAGCGAGAGGTACGCGTCATCACAAACGCGACTCTCCTCCGATCTGTTTTCCCTCGCCCCCGGCACCCGCACCGGTGATGAGCCACGAACTTCCATCCGACGAAACCCTTTTACAGGAACCGCTACGCCTATTAGCGCTCTCCTTCGCTGTCACTGTGCGGTGAACGAGCATTTCACTATACATTTCGCGTTTATGTCCAAAAAGATAGCACATATAGGTTTGGACGTTGAAGGGGCAGAATATTCGTTACTCCGGATGGGGATGGGTGACGACCTCCCTGTGCGCATTGCGGAGCTGCATTCTCGCCAAGTCGAGGAGGGCACTCTTACAAGTGAACCAGCGTCGACATCTCCACTTGGGCAAAGACAAACGTGCCGGCAACAGGCAGATCCAGGCCATATGTCACACCCATCGTCTCTCGGGTTTGAGCTGCGAACAGCGCAACACGCACGCTTTCCGGTTCGGCCGTTGTACCCACCTGTTTTGCTTTCTTGCGCACGCACCCGATCGGAATACCCGAACCTCCCGAGATGGTTCTTGCTCGTCACACCCATGACGGATCGTCGCTTCTCGGATTGGCAGTGGAGGCGTTACCGTTCAACATACCGGTGGCGAGCATTTGTAAACACATAAAGACGATACTCGCCGAGCGGAGCCAAGCGGCCGTGTGGGTCACTTTGGACAACGGCCCATTGCGTTCCGTGCTGAATCTCCTCCACGTAGCCGACCGGGTCTTGGGACTTACCCGGGCATCGTGCGTTGCCTCAGGACTCCGCAGCGGCAGTTGGTTGTATCCGTATCTATCCCTCGACGATAGCTCGAAATGGAAGTGTACATCGTTTGCTGCGTCATCCACGACGGAAGCGGGGGCGCAGCCAACGGAGGCACACTACCACCCCGACGTCACCCCTAAAGAGGTCACTGCCCTGGTGGCCTGGATGATCTGGAAGTGCGCCACGGTGGATATCTTTCTAGATAGGGTCAAGGGTGGGATCGTCTGCGATCGGTCGCAGATGACAGGCATTCGCTCGAGAACATGAACAGGCGCTACACCGCCGAACTCGCCGATGTACTCGGGTCTGATAAGGACGTACCCTCCCCCGACGTGAACACCTGTGAGAGGGTCTTGGCGTGGGCCATAGACATCCACGCCGGTTACGCCGGACATCGGAAACCTACGGTCGTTACCGGGGAACCACTCGTCTTGGCAAGCCCCGACACTCGGAGGGAAGCGGCCGGACGGGGGTCTTGATCTGGGCCCTGCGAGCTTTGGAGCATCCTGGACCGCCGAGCAGGGGGGCGCGTGTCGCAGTGCGGGAATTCGGCAACGTGGGGGGATCGGTCGCGACCCAACACCTCTCCCAGAAGGTTGCAGGATCGTGGACATCTTGGAGGTGAGCGGGGCCAACGTCAACGAAGCGTGTACCGAGTCCGTCCGGTGATCGATTGCCCCGCGCAGAACGGTTCCCTGGCGGGCTTTGGAGGCGGTGACGCTATTTCCGGCGCCGGTGAAACCGAGCAACACCACGCCGACCTCACCTGACTCTACGACGTACCTCTAACTCGTAGGAGTACCGTTTCGGGTTGCTGTGAATTACGGAGAGTTCGACGGGAGTTCCCTCGGTATCGAAGTAGAGACGCTCAATCCGTAAGCAGGGTTCGCCAGACTCGCATTCGATCAGCGGAGCCACATCCGGGGGGGCGGGCACGGCGGTAACGCTTTGGCTCGCCCCCTCCACGGGCTTGTTAAGGAACCTCTCGATGGTGCTGATGACCGTCACGGGGCCTCGATCGGGTACGGCCCTGGCCTCGACCAGCTGCTGGCCCAGCCACGGAGGGAGGTAGACGCGGGTCCGGTTGAAAGGCGTCCCCTCGTAAAGGCGCCGGTATACCAAAGTGGCTACCGCCACGGACGGGAGCGCGAGGCGTTCGGCGGCCTCTTCATCGGCCTTCAACTCGATCGGCCGCACCATCTCTATCTCTGTGTCGGCGAAGGTTTCCAGATCCTCTATAGTTCCTATAGACCTGACGTAACGGCCGCCTCTTGAAAGATCCGTGGCGAAAGTTCCCCTGCCAGGTACGCGGTAGACCAACCCCTCGGCGACCAGATCCTGGAACGCTCTTCGAACAGTCGGACGACTTACGCTGTACTCTTCCGCCAATTGGGCCTCTGTCGGCAATCGCTCGCCTTCGGAAAATCGTCCGCCCGACAGGGCAGAGCGTAGATCGCCGGACAGCCGCCGGTGGGCGGGAGCCAAACGAGGTGGTCCGGAGGCGCTGGTAGCGCGTTTCGACGCGCTGCTCTCTTTGCTTAGACTACTGAAGGGCACCGTCCAACGAGACCTCCCCCGATTCGGCTATCGATACGGGACGTTCCCGAGCAAAATGCGCCGACAATTCCATTAGCTGACCGACATTATACGACAAAACATTCGCAATAGATCTTTGTACACCCCTTTGTGGTTTCTACCCAGTTTACCCCCGAGACAGTTCAAGGACAGAAGATGGGTGAAGCAACGTCTCCATCCTCACCGCTTCGTAACCCAACGCCCGTTTGCCAACGTGTTTTCGGGTGCGCTCGAGTGCTCCGTACCGAAGCCGGCCCAGCCTCTGCATAATGTATTTACATAATGCTATGTTTGGCGTATAGTAATGACTAATAGCATATAGTCAGCCTAGCCTGCGCCCTGGAGATGGAGGAACACAGTGAGCGGTTTACAGCCGGCCGATCAACCAGAGTTCGCGGAGGTTCGCCGGTACGGGATGCTGATCGGCGGTGAGTGGTTGGAAGCCCGCTCCGGAAAGACCTTTGAGAGCATGAATCCATACTCGGGCCGGATCTGGGCGGAGGTTCCAGAGGCAGGGGCTGAGGATGTGGACCGGGCGGTGCGAGCCGCCCGCGAGGCGTTCGACGAAGGACCGTGGGGAAAAATTACCGGTACCGAGCGAGCGCACCTGATGCGGCACCTAGCGGATCTGGTGGCAGAGAACGCCGAGAGCCTCGCCGTCATCGAGAGCACCGACAACGGCAAGCTCCTGCGGGAGACGCGCGGTCAGCTCAAGGCCCTGCCGGAGTGGTACTACTACTTCGCCGGGCTCGCCGACAAGATACAGGGCGACACCATCCCCTCCGACAAGCCCAATTTCTTCGTTTACACCAAGCGGGAACCGGTGGGCGTGGTGGGAGCCATCACCCCATGGAACTCACCGCTACTGCTGCTCACGTTCAAGCTGGCGCCCGCCCTAGCCGCGGGATGCACCTTCGTGGTCAAGACCGCCGAGCAGAGCCCAGCTTCGACCCTTGAGTTCGCCCGGCTCTTCGAGGAGGCGGGCTTCCCGCCGGGCGTCTTCAACGTCGTCACCGGCTTCGGCGTCCCCGCAGGCCAAGCGTTGGTGCGTCACCTCGGCGTGGACAAGGTCGCTTTCACCGGCTCGACGGAAACGGGGAAACAGGTGATGAAGGACGCCGCCGACCACCTCGCCAAGGTCACCCTGGAGCTCGGCGGTAAGTCGCCCCAGATCGTCTTCGAGGACGCGGACCTCAAAGCCGTCGCCAACGGCGTGGTCGCGGGCGTCTTCGCGGCCACTGGCCAGACCTGCCTCGCGGGCTCCAGGCTCTTTGTCCAGGAGGGGCTCCACGACGAGTTGGTTGGGATGCTGACCGAGAAAGCCGCCTCCATCAGACTGGGTAACCCCCTGGATCCAGAGACCGAGATGGGCCCCGTGGCCTTCGAGGAGCAGCTCGAGAAGGTGCAGGGTTACATCGAAACCGGCCGGGAGGAGGGAGCCGACGTGGCGCACGGCGGCCGGCGGCCGGACGCGCCCGAACTGCGGGACGGCTTCTTCGTAGAGCCGACCATCCTCACCGGCGTGCGCAACGAGATGAAGGTGGCGCAGGAGGAGATATTCGGTCCCGTCCTCTCCGTCATCCCCATCGGGGACGAGGAGGAGGCCGTGTGGCAGGCCAACGACACTCCCTACGGCCTGGCCGCCGGCGTGTGGACCAGGGACGTGCAGCGTGCCCACAGGGTCGCCCACGCCCTCAGGGCCGGCACAGTCTGGATCAACTCCTACCGCACCCTCTCGTTCAACGCGCCCTTCGGCGGCTACAAGCAGAGCGGTATCGGGAGGGAGAACGGGCTGGAGTCCGTCCAGGAATACCTGCAGACGAAGACCGTCTGGGTGGAGCTCTCCGGTCAGACCCGCGACCCATTCAAGCTCGGTTGAGCAGGCGGGGTTCGCCTACCGGGAAGCGAAGGGAAGCGTTATGGCGCTAAGGGAGGGCTGGAGGGGACGGTTCTTCGAGGACTTCGGGGTGGGAGACGTCTACGAGCATCCCCTGGGACGCACGGTAACCACGACGGACAACATCTGGTTCACCCTGCTCTCCCAGAACACCGCCCCCGTCCACTTCGACCACAACTACGCCTCCCAGACCGAGTTCGGCCGGCCGCTGGTCGACTCGACCTTCACGCTCGCGCTAGTGACCGGCCAGAGCGTGACGGACGTCTCCCAGAACGTCTTCGCCAACCTGGGCTGGGACGAGGTGCGGCTGCCAGCGCCGGTCTTCGAGGGGGACACGATCTACTCTTCCTCCGAGGTGCTAAAGAAGAGGGAGTCGAAGTCGCGGCCGAACATTGGGATAGTGACGGTCAAGACCACGGGCCACAACCAGGACGGCACGACGGTCATAACCTTCAAACGCACCCTCATGGTCTACAAGAGGGGCCACGCCCCCGAGATAGCCAGGCCCACCCTAGGAGACGCGACATGAGCATGACCCGGACCGCGACGACGCGCGAGCTTGCCTCCTTCCTGGCGCGGCTCCGTTTCGAAGACGTCCCCGACGAGGCCACAGAGCGTACCAAAGACCTCTTCCTGGACTGGGTCGGCTCCGCCCTTGCGGGCAGCAACGAGCGGCCGGTCCGCACCCTCGAGCGTTTCGCCAGGGAGATGGGTCCTTCCGAGGGGCCGAGCGAGGTCCTGACCTCACGCCGGCGTACGTCCCCGCTCTTCGCCGCGCTCGTAAACGGCGCAGCCTCACACGTCGTCGAGCAGGACGACCTGCACAACGCCTCCGTCTTCCACCCGGCGACCGTCGTCTTCCCGGCCGCGCTCGCCGCGGCCCAGCAGACCGGGGCGTCGGGTCGGGAGTTCCTCGTCGCCTCGGTCGCCGGCTACGAGGCCGGGGTGAGGGTCGGGAGCTACCTCGGCCGCTCCCACTACAGGGTCTTCCACACGACAGGGACCGCGGGCACCCTCGCCGCCGCGGCGGCCGTCTCGCACCTGCTCGGCGCCGACAAGGAGACGACGCTCCACGCGCTCGGCTCCGCCGGGACCCAGGCGGCCGGGCTCTGGGAGTTCCTGCGCGACGCCGCCGACTCCAAGCAGCTCCACACCGCCAAGGCCGCCTCAGACGGGCTTCTGGCCGCCTACCTCGCCCGCGACGGCTTCACCGGCGCCGAACGCATCCTGGAGGGGGAGAAGGGGATGGCCGCCGGCATGTCCTCCGACGCCGACCCCGACAGGCTCGTCGAGGGGCTCGGGGAGAGTTGGGCCGTGCTGGAGACCTCGTTCAAGT
>CAXTDD010000004.1:0-22486 GCA_964242955.1 uncultured Rubrobacteraceae bacterium
CTCCGGCGGGCCGCTGTTCGCCGCGTACCCCAACGGCAGCCGCGTACAGGTGGGGATCGTCAGCTACGGTTACGAGTGCGCCAGGGCCGGTTATCCCGGCGTCTACAGCGAGGTCAACTCGGGCGCGATCAGGCCCCAGATCGTCGCCGCCGCGAGACGCTAACTTCTCCGTTCTATGACACCAACGGCGGTGGGCTCGCCCTGGCCTACCGCCCCTGTTCGACGGGAGTAGAAGAGCTCGCCAAAGCCCCGACTCTCTGGCAGGGGGCGCGGGACGGCTCTCCCCTGGCTGCCGGGCAAGGACCTGCGACCCGGTAGAACCCCCGGCACGACTTCCCGGCGGGCGGTTGCTACCCTTACGTCGAGGACACACCGATATGGCACCCGACGAAGGGAGGAGCGGCATGACCGACCGCCGGGATGAAGAACGCGACAGGAGCGATAGGGAAGACGCCGAGCGCCGTCTGAAGGAGAACGAGCGCAGGCGAGACGAACTCCGTGAGGCGTGGCGGCGCAACCATCCGAGCGGACCGGAAGAGGACGAGAGGTCTAAACGCCCGAGGCCCCGGCCGTGAGCATCAGGACGTGGGACGTCGTTCTCTGCGCGGCGGCCTTCCTCTGTGCGGCCGGCTTCGCCCGTTACTACGTGCGCGGGGTGCTCGACGGGGACAAGACGCTCGCCAGGTTGGCCGCGGTCGGGTTCTTCGTGCTCAGCGTGGCGGCGATCATATCCCTCCTGAAGATCCTGTCGTGACCGCCCGCGGCGACGCACGGTTGCCCCACAATGCCCGCGGCAGCAAACCCGGGATCCTGGTTTGTCGCTATTTCCAGGGACTCTCGAAAGGGCCGATGCTGGTCTAGAACCAACGACCTCCGCCGAACGAGTTCGGCCTGCCCGGTGCCGGGAGCCGCGCGACGGGCCTTGTGAGCACTGCCGTCCCGGCCGGGGGTTGGGGCGCGTGGCCGGGGACTCCGGTACGATCACACGGGCCGATAGCGCCCCGTCAAAACCACGAAAGGAACCCGAACATGGCGATTCAAGAATCCATAACCACCGCCGACCTCCGGGGCCGGGCCGCCGTAATAACCGGTGGCGCAAAGGGCATCGGCCTGGCGGTCGCCTCGCGCCTGGCGGACCTCGGCGTGAAGCTCTGCCTGGCCGACACGGACGCCGACGCGCTGGAGGAGGCCCGCGCCACGCTCGCGCCGCTTCTCGCGGGCCCCGATGATTTGCGCGTAGAGGTCGTGGACGTGTCGAAGCTGGAGGAAGTCCGGCGGCTGAAGGACGTGGCCTACGAGGCGTTCGGCGAGGTCGCGTTGTTGGTGAACAACGCCGGGGTCGAGAGCAGCGGCATGAAGCCGTGGGACGGGCCGGAGGCCTGGGAGCGCATACTGGACGTCAACCTGTGGGGGGTCGTGCACGGGGTACAGGCTTTCACGGAGGCCATGGTCGGGCAGGACGCGCCGGGCGCCATCGTCAACGTGGGGTCGAAGGAGGGGATCACCACCCCTCCCGGCAACGCCGCCTATTCGGTCTCCAAAGCCGGGGTAAAGGTCCTGACCGAGCAACTCGCCCACGAACTACGCCAGATAGATGGGTGTCGGGTGAGCGCGCACCTGCTCGTCCCCGGCTTCACCTTCACCTCGCTGACCGCCAGGGGCAGGACCGAGAAGCCCGAAGACGCCTGGACCCCGGATCAGGTCGCCCGGTTCATGCTCCAGAGCATGGCCAACGGCGACTTCTACATACTCTGTCCCGACAACAGCGTCAGCCGCGAGATGGACGAACGCCGCATAAGGTGGGCGGCCGAAGACCTGATCCAAAACCGCCCGGCCCTCTCCCGCTGGCACCCCGACCACGAACAGCCCTTCGCCACCTACATGCAAGACGTAAAAAGGCCTCTATAAACATCCTCAAACAGCCCCATCAAAAACCGCGTCGCAGTAAAGGCCCCCGGCCAGAAAGCCAGGTGCCTCCGTTCTCCGTTACTTGCAAGAACTTCTTGAGCGGGCGATGCTGGTTTTGAACCTGCGAGGCGAGACGTCCGTACCTTCCCGCGCTCGCACCCACTCGTAAGCCTCAACAATACCGAAACTCACCCCTTTGGGGGATGCGTGGGTGCGAATCCGGACGGCATCATTCCGGCGAGAGGGCAAGTTCGCAGGGAAGGTTCCTTCGACATGGACGTGGCGCTTTATCAGGCACGGTTACGAGGACGAGACCCGGCTGGTTGGGACGCTCGGATCGGAACCCGGCGTGAACGTGCTTGCCATCTTCGAGAAGCGACCCGCCTACGGACAGGGCCGCGTGCGGTCACCTGGACCGGGGAGAAGACATGACGATAAGCGAGGGGCTTCCCGAGTGGATGCTAGACAAGGAGACGCCACCCGAGGTCAGGATCACGGGCGTGCCACGCACGCCCGTCGAGGATCCGAGCTTGGGAATAGACGTCGGGGCGACCGCGGAAGGCAACCCCCGCCACCGGCTGGTAGCGATAGGGGACTCGTTGACGCACGGGTTTCAGAGCGGTGCGATCTTCAACACCGACCTCTCATTCCCGGCAATAATCGCCCACGAGCTGGGTTGGTCTGATTCCTTTCGCCACCCGAGCTATTTAGGGCAGGGTGGCTTACCGCTGAATATCGAGTTTCTGATTCGCGAACTTGAGTGGGAGTTCGGCGACGATGTGAACTTGTGGGAACTACCGCGGGCGCCGTTCCTTGTACGCACCTTCATGGCCGGGGTGGAAGACTGGTGGGAGCGGGGCCTTGGCACTCACGTAGCGAACCTGAGTGGCATTAACCACAACCTCGCGGTTTACGGGTGGGACTTGCGCGACACCCTGGAGCTCACGGCGGACAAGTTGGAGCAGAAGATAGATGAACCAAGGGACTACCCCTTTTGGCAGATCGTCGAGAACGCGAACGAACGCGCGGCTCTACGTGTTCTGAGGTCGGCGCGTAACGAGGACAAACAAACTTTGACCCCGCTTGGAGCGGCGGCCGCGCTGGGCCGAGAGGGCACAGTCGAGAATCCGGGCGACGGAGACGGTATCGAAACCCTTATCGTATTCTTGGGCGCGAACAACGCGTTGGCCAGCGTGACGAACCTCAAGGTCAAGTGGAGCGAAGAAGGATTTGACGATTTAGAGGCGAAGAAGCAGTTTACTGTGTGGAATCCTGATCACTTCGAAACCGAACTCAAACGGCTCGTACAAGAGGTCGAGAAGATCAAGGCGCGCCACGTGATCTGGTGCACGGTGCCCCACGTGACCATCGCCCCGGTCGTCCGCGGGTTGGGCGGTAAGATGCTCAACAGATCCCGCTACTTTCCCTTCTATGCTCGTCCTTGGATCCGTGACGTAGACTTCGATGCGAAAAACGATCGGTGCATCACAGGGCAGCAAGCGCTCGCCATAGACAGCGCCATCGACCAGTACAATGAGGCCATCACGAGCGTGGTACGTGCTGGCAGAGAAAACAAGAGCAAGACACGCGATTGGTACCTTTTCGACACCGCGGGCTTGCTCGATCGCCTGGCGGCGCGGCGCTACATCGAGGACCCACAGGCGAGGCCCGAATGGTGGAGCCCATACGAGCTACCCGCCGAGATCGCAGCCCTTTCACCGGTACCGAGTTCCCGCTTTTTCGAGTCCGGCCCAGAGGGACGCACGGGGGGCGGACTTTTCTCGCTGGACGGGATCCACCCGACCACTATTGGCTATGGGATCCTGGCCCAGGAGTTGATCAACGTGATGCAGCGCGCGGGCGTAAAGTTCTACCGTGGCGACGGCCGTACGGAGCGTACGGGGCCGGTTAGGGTCGATTTTCGGCGTCTGATCGACCGTGACACGCTGATCTCCAGTCCGCCCCGCTCCTTAACCTCCAACGTGCGCCTGATCGGCTGGATCGACCGGACCTTGGACGGCATTATGGACCGTTTACTGCTCTGAACGGCTGGCGTGGACGGTGCAGACAGACACCAAATCTTGGCGGGTCGCCTGCCAATAGTACGAAGGGTACGCGCAAAGGAAGGAACGGGATGAGCAACTTCATCATCAGGCAAGAGGGCTCCTCGCCCGTAGTCGCGGACAACCTCTGGGAGATACGTCTCGGCGCGGGCGCCCTCCTGTTGGGCGCGTTGGTGGGCGGGCTCGGAGGTGTGCTTGTCGGACTCCATCTCGGGAGACGCGGCGAGCTCGATCGAGGAACTCGAGCACCGGAGGATTGGCCGGTCAAGCCGGTAAACATCGCCCACCGGGGAGGCAGGGGTATCGCTCCCGAAAACACCCTCGTAGGCTTCCGGGAAGGCCGCCGGGCTGGGGCCGACGTCCTGGAGTTTGAAGTGCACCTCACCGCCGACGGGCGCCTCGTGGTGATCCACGACGACACCGTCGACCGGACCACCGACGGTACCGGGCTCGTCCGAGAGAAGACGCTCCGAGAGCTCAAGGAGCTCGACGCCGGATACCGGTTCACCCGCGACGGCGGCGAGACGTATCCTTACCGGGGCCAAGGGGTTACCGTCCCGACTCTGGAGGAGATCTACCAGGAATTCTCGGATGTGCCGGTCAACGTCGAGATAAAGGAAGACCAGCCGGACATCGAACAGGCACTGTGGGAGGCGATCGAGGAGGCCGACGCCGTGGGCCGCACGCTTGTGGTTTCGGGGAATACGGGCGTCATCCGTCGCTTCCGGGGGGTCTCCGGCGGGCGAGTTGCGACCGGGTCTTCGATCACGGAGATAGTGGTCTTCGATCTCCTGAGGCGCCTGCGCCTGAGCCGTTTCTTGAGGCCGTCTTACCAGGCTCTCCAGGTACCGGAGGGCTACCGCAACATACTGCGCTTGGTAGCGCCTGGCTTCGTTCGGTCGGCGCACCAGCTTGGCGTGCGGGCGGACGTGTGGACCATCAATACCGAGCGGGACATGCGCCGCGTGCTCGGACATGGGGTGGAAGGCATCATGACCGATCGGCCCGATATTCTAGCCCAGCTGCTACACACAGAGAGTTAAGAGCCCAAGCTAATGAGCGTGAGGGCCAAGGATCCCTACCCCGGCGTTGAGCAGCGGGAGGGGGCTCCGGTCATCACAAACAGGAACCGTACGCCGGGGGCGCTGCCCACGGCATTTGGTCATGTAGGCGTCTACGCTCCCCAGTGCCACACACCCAAGCGAGGCTTTCAAAAAAGTCTCGCGGTGAGGCTGGAGGATCCAGGGGAGGCCCAACCGGGGTCCGAGGTGGAGGTTCGGGCCGAGGACGAGGCGCGGCTGGGCCTCAAGCGGGCGATGAGGCGGGTGTGGGCGCCTGCGGGAGAAAGGCCCGTCGCCCGGCTCAAGCGGGGCCACGCGTGGACCCACCTCTGCGGCTTCGTGCATCCCCGGAGCGGGCGGGTCTTCTGGCTGGTACTTCACTCTCGGAGTCCGCCGAGGAAGTGGGAGCCGGAAAGGGGAAGCGCGTCTTGTTGGTGGTGGACCAGGCCGGGTGGCACGCGGGAGGTGGAGGTCCCCGAAAGGATACACCTGTAGTTCTTGCTCTCGGGTTCTTCGGAGCTGCAACCGGCGGAGAGGCTGTGGCCGCAAACCGACGAAGCGCTGGCGAACCGGCCCTTCGAGGAGATCTCCGAGGTAGAAGATGCGCTGGTAAAGCGTTGCGTCGAGTTGCTAGACCAACCCGAGATCATCAGGGGCCTCATGAACTACCACGCCCTTAGACTCCGCATAGTAACATTCTTGACTTTCGATTTATAATAATCGATAATCGTTGTTGGGGTAAGCAAGAGCGAGAGGTAGTGCGATCTGCCTTCGCGATGAGGAGAGGAGGCTTCGTAGGGCCGGGTACACGCGGGGCTTCGGAGGCAACGTGCTCCGTTCGACCGGACTCGTTGTTGAGCAGACACTAGTCTAATGGGTGTGACCTGAGGCTGGTGCCGAGTTGGGAACGAGAACGGGGGGGAATGTTGGGCTTTGGTATGCGATTGCGGGGGTTGTTAAGACTAGGGGCGGCCGTGGCCATCGTGCCGCTGTTGGTGGCCGTTGCGGCGTGCGGCGGTGGCGACAGTGCGGAAGGAGGCGGGGGAGGGCCGGAGGGCGGCGTGATCAAGATGCACGCCAACTTCGAGTTGAGCGGTCCCGGGTCTCTTTACGGGGTGTCGAAGGTGGTGGGGGCGAGGGTCGCAGTGGATGAGATCAACGAGCAGGGTGGCGTCGAGGTCGGCGGCGAGAAGTACGAGATCGAGCTCATCGAGTGCGACAACCGGACCGAGACGACATTCGGTGTCCAGTGCGCGCAGGAGGCCGTTGACGAGGATGTGCTCTGGACCTCCGCGCCGGATCTCGGTTTCGAAGGTGCGTACGAGATCTACAAACAGAACAACATCCTGACGATCGGCAACGGCGGTGCTGCCAGCAACCTCGTCAGCACGGCGCTCGAAGAGAACCCGCTGCTGACCTTCGAGTTCCTGACCTACCAGCAGACCGTCGAGTCGAATCTGATCCAACTTCGCCACATGTACCCCGATCTGACCCGGATCGCCACGCTGTTGCCCAACGACGCGAACGGTCAGGTCCAGGACAAGGCGTACCGCGATTTGGCGCCCAAGTACGGGTTCGAGGTCGTCGCTCAGGAGTTGCACCCGACCGATGCTGCGGGCGATTTTTCGAGCTACCTGACGAACTTGGGCAACGCGGACCCCGAGGTCGTGCACCTGGGTTACTACCCCGAGGTGGCGGCCGCCGCCGTCGAGCAGGGAGCCGACCTCGACGTCGCCGACGTGTTTACGGCCGACGGGCTGACCTTCAAAGACCTGGCCGGCACCGATCTTGGGGGCAAGCCGTTCGTCGGGTACCAGTACGCTTATAGCTGGTTCGAGGGTTTCCGGCCCGAACAAAAAGAGTGGCGGGAGCTCATCCAGCGCTTCGACGAGGCCGCCGCGGGTGAGCCTTACCTCCCGTCCGTTGTCCTCCTCGGGTACATCGGGGATGTCTGGATGGTCAAGGAGGCCATCGAGCAGGCGGACTCCCTCGACCCCGAAAGGATCGCCGCTGCCTGGCCGGAGGCGGAGTACGATGGCGCGTTCGGGCCCGGCGAGGGGTTGGACAACCGCGCGACCGACCAGTCCCGAACGCCCTTCCTGGTAGACGAGAACAACCAGGTCACCGTGTACGAGTTCCCTACAGGGCTTGCCGAAAAACCGACGGACGTTGTCGAGATCGGTGAGCGTCCCACGGGCGAGTAGAGGGGGCGGTCCTCTGATCTGCGGGAGAAGATGCCGTGACTAACGTTTCGTATCCCGGGAAGGGGAAACCGTGACGGACCTCCTCCAGCAGGTAGTAAACGGGCTGTCCGTCGGCTCCGTCTACGTGCTCGTGGCGATAGGCGTTACCCTGATCTTCGGGGTATCGAAGCTGATCAACTTCGCCCAGGGCCAGTTCGTGGTGTTGGGTAGCTTCCTGACCTTCGCGCTGGTCTCCGCCGGGGTCCCGTTCTGGCTCTCGGCCGTGCTCATGGCCGTGGTCGTCGGGCTGGTTGGGGTCCTGACCGACCGGGTCCTTCTGCGGCCGACCCTAGACAAACCCATCAACGGCTTTATAGTGTCGCTAGGTCTGCTGATAGCGCTCCAGGGCCTGTACTCGGAGATCTGGTCCACGGAGCCCAGGAAGCTTGCAAGCCCGGTCGATGGCGTCGTAGACATCTTCTCGGTGCGACTGCCGGCGGACCGCATCCTCACCTTCGGCGTCACGGCATTGAGCGTCGTAGCTCTTTACTACGTTCTACGACGCTCTGACATCGGTCGCTCCATGCGGGCTGCCGCCGAGAATCGTGACGCCGCTGCTCTGGTCGGGGTCAACGTGGGGCTCTCCATCTCCGCGGCGTTCTTTCTCGGGGCGTGCCTCGCGGGGCTGGCGGGCGCCTTCCTCGCCACGCTGTTCCCGTTCACGCCGTTCTCGGCCACAACCTATGTGATCAAGGGTTTCGCGGTCGCCGTTATCGCCGGCCTCGGCAGCGTCGAGGGCGCGCTGATCGTCGGCCTGACGCTGGGGGTTGTCGAGGCGCTCGGGTCCGCATACGGTGTCGGCTCGGAGTGGACGAATGGTTACGCTTACCTCGCGATGGCCCTGTTGCTACTGTGGCGTCCCGCGGGCCTGTTCGGGGGCAACCGTGAGTACTGAGGCCCGGGGCGACGCGGTCGCCCCGGAGGCGGGCCGGGGGAGGGCGCGGATTCGGCTCGGGCTCGGGGCCCTCCTCGCGTTGTTGCCGTTCGTAATCTTGCCTCTTAACCCTCTCAAGCCCGAGTTCACGTGGGTGGCCAGCAACTCGGCGCTCTCGCTCGGCGCTGCGGCAGCGATCTTTGCGATCTTGGCCTACGGGATCGGTGTGCTTCTGAGGTTCTCGGGACTCCCATCGCTAGGACACGGTGCGTTGTTCGGGGTCGGCGCGTACGCCAGTGCGATAGGCATGGACCGACTCGGCCTGGGCTTCGAAGCCGGCCTGATACTCGCGGTCGCCGCGGCGGCGGTCGTCGGCATCGCGATGGGCGCGCTCTCGCTGCGGATGTCGGGGTTGGTCTTCCTCGTGATGACCATCGCCTTGGGTGAGCTGGTCGTGCTCGTCATGCTCAACTGGGACAGCCTGACCAACGGCCCAATAGGGCTGTTCGTAACGGGCACGCCGTCACTGTTCGGCGTGCCCATAGACTCGCCGGCCAGGCTGTACTTCATTGCGTTGGGCTTTCTATACATCGTAATCGCTATCGTGTGGTGGATCTCGGCCTCGCGTTTCGGCGGCAGGCTTGTGGCGATCCGGGATAATGAGTCTCTCGCGCAGTCCCTGGGTCTCAAGACCTTCAACCACAAGCTTGGCGCCTTCGCGATCTCCGCCGCCCTGGCAGGCCTCGGGGGCCACCTGTACTTCATCAACTTACGGGTTATCACGCCGGAACTCTTCGGATTACTCCCGGTGATATCCGTGTTTCTCATGCTCGTTATGGGAGGGGCAAGGTCGCTGGCGGGCCCTGCCGTGGGTGCCTGGCTGGTCACATTTTTGCCGGTGTGGTTCGAGCCGCTGGGGTTGGAGGACCCGACGCGGCAAGAGATCGCCTTCGGGGTCTTATTGATCGCGTTCATGCTGCTGGCCCCGGCCGGCATCATGGGGAGCCTCTCGCACCTGTTGGACCGCATTTTGCCTTCCACGCCGCCGACCGGGCGTCCGGCGACGGTAGACCGAGGACGCGCCGGCGAGGAAGACCGCGCCTCCGCGCCTGCGGCGCGACCTGCTGCTCCCACAGAAGGCGCGAGACTCCTTCTCGAGCTCGAAGGTATCTCTAAGACGTTTGGCGGGAACCGGGCCGTAAACGACGTGTCCTTCGGCGTTTTCCGCGGCGAGATCGTCGGGATCATAGGCCCGAACGGATCGGGCAAGACGACGCTTGTAAACTGCGCTACCGGGTTTCTGGCGATGAGCGGCGGCCGGGTACTCTGGCAGGAGGAAGACATCTCACGCAAGCGTCCCAACGAGAGGGCGAGGCTCGGGATTGTTCGCACGTTCCAGCAGTCTATGTCGTTTGCGGAGTACACGCCGCGCCAACACTGCGAGGTGGTGTGGAAACTCGGCTCGAACGGCAAGAGAGAACCCGCCGTAGAGGGCATCGGGAGCGTCGAGGACGTGCTGGACCTGCTCGGCCTCGCGGAGGTCGCGGACGTACCGGCCTCCGATTTGCCCTACGGTCAGGTCAGCAACCTCGGCATCGCCTCTGCGCTGGCGAGCGGGCTGCCGGAGCTGCTCATCTTGGACGAGCCCGCCGCAGGGTTGACCACGGCCGAGGGCCAGCGGCTCCAGAGGCGACTTCTCGAACTCCGCTCCCGGGGCCTGACCGTCCTCATCGTCGATCACGACATGTCTTTTCTGATGCCCATGTGCGACCGTATAGTCGTTCTCGACGCAGGCCGCAAGATAGCCGAAGGTCCGCCCACAGAGATTCAGCGCGACCCGAAAGTGGTCGCGGCCTACCTGGGCGAGCGTTTCGCGGAGCGCGCGCTTACCGAAAACGAGGAGACGGGCCCGTGAGCGTGGCCAGATTCCTCAACGGGCTACGTCACCGTAGAACTCGCGAGCCGGCCGATCGTCGAGCCGGGCTGCGGGTTGAGGCGCTCTCGGCCGGTTACGGGAGAATCCCCGTCCTGCGCGAGGTAACCTTGCGGGTCGAGGCTGGCGAAAGCGTTGCGTTGCTGGGGGCGAACGGCGCGGGGAAGACCACCTTTCTACGGGTGGTCTCCGGACTGCTCGGGCCGGGCTCGGGCAGCGTCCGGTTCGGCGGCGCAGACCTCACGGGCGCGAAACCGCACGAGATCCTCCGCCGGGGCGTCGCCCATGTGCCGCAGGGTCGCCAGGTGTTCGCGAGCCAGACCGTACACGAGAACCTCCTGCTCGGAGCACGTCTTCGTGGCGACGCAGAGGCGGTCGACCGGGACCTCGCGTACATGCTGGAGGTTTTCCCCGCGCTGTCCGAGAAACTCAGACAGCCGGCGGGCGACCTGTCCGGCGGCCAGCAGCAGGCGCTGGCCACCGCGCGAGCCCTGATGTCCGATCCCGCTTTGCTCCTGCTCGACGAGCCCTCGCTCGGTCTCGCGCCTCGCCTGGTCGACGACCTCGGCGAGCTGCTGAGAACCGTGCGACGAGACCGGGGTATGGGCATGTTGCTGGTGGAGCAAGATACGCTTCTAGCCCTCGAACTCACCGAGCGGGCCTACGTGATCCAGAGGGGCGAGATCATCCTCGAGCGCCCCTCGAAGGACCTTGCCAAAGACCCGTCCATGATCTTTGCCTACCTCGGAGGAGAGCCCCCCCCAAGTTCTTGAACGCCCGAGACCCACGCGCCCGAAGGTGGAGCCGAGGAGGACGCTTGATTTATCTTTATAGATAATCGATAATTGGTGAGAGGTGAGGAAGGCACGCTTCTCTGGGTCAGGAGGGTTTGTGGAGACGAACGTCAACGAAGTGCTGGGGTCCTTCCACGGGGACGAGAAGTTCCCGGTGGAGTGGAAAGGGGGAGAGGGGGACCTGTTCTGGATCCTGGACGACCTCCATTGTCCGAACCCGATCTCGCCGATGTTCTTCGACATCGGTGGGTGGTGGCTCACGTGCGACCACATGTTCCGCCGCTTCGGGACGCCGTTCGCTTCCGACTGGATCGCCAAGCGCGTAAACGGTTACCTCTACACCGCCGCCGTTCCGGCCGATCCGGCCGTCTACGGGGAGGCTTCGGAGTACGGGGGCCGCTACGTGCCGCGGGTTCCCGAGGGAGCCGAGTACGCGGACAAGATCGGGGCTTACCTTGGCGGGGTGCTTCCGCACTACGCCTACAACTTCCTCGACTGGTGGCGCGAGAGGTTCCGGCCCGAGATGGACCGCAACTTCGCGTACCTCGACGGTCAGGACACAGATGCGATGGATCCGGTCGAGTTGGCGGTTCTCCTGGAGGACGCTATAGACATCCACGACCGGCACTGGAAGATCCACTGGATGCTCAACTTCGCCCAGTTCTCCTCCACGACCGCCCTCAACGCGACCATCGCAGAGGTCAAGGGCGGGGTGGATCCCGGCCTGGTCGGCAGGTTGCAGAGTTCCACCGAGGACCGCAACTGGGACGCCGTCGAAGACCTGTGGAAGATGAAAGAAGAGATCAAGGACGACGACGAACTCAAGCGCGCCTTCGAGGCCGGGACCACCGCTTCGGACGTCCTCGCGGCGCTCGAGGGCTCGGAGCGCGGCAGGCGCTTTATCTCCGAGAAGCTCGAGCCGCACCAGCAGGAGTTTGGCTACAAGGCGATCTGGGCTCACGAGTTCTCGTTCCCGACCTGGAAGGAGAACCCGACCCCGATCCTGGAGGCCGTACGGGGGTACCTCGCTACCGACTACGACTACCGCAAGGCCATCCAGCACGTCAGGGACGACCTCGAAGCCGCGAAACACGAGCTCATGGAGGACGTGCCGGCGGGCAAGGACAGAGAACGGCTCCAGAACGCCCTGGACCTCTCCCTGCGGATGAACCCTCTCACCCCGGACCACCACTTCTACATAGACCAGGGCACCAACGCCCGCCTGCGGCTAGTCCTTATCGCCATCGGCAAAAAGCTCGCGGAGGCGAACGTACTAGACGATCCCGAGCACGTCATGTTCCTTCGCTACAACGAGCTTCGCGTCTTGATGTTCGACCCGGAGGCGCTGGAAGGACGCGAGATCGTCTCCGACCGCAGGGACGAGGAGGAAGACGCCTACGAGACACGGCCTCCGGAGTGGCTCGGCACGGCGACCCAGCAGGCGCTCGACTTCCCCTACAATGCGCTCTGGGGCTTCCCCGAGAAGTTCTACCGCGAGCCTTCGGAGAAGGCGGACGAGGTCGTGGGACTCGGAGCGTCGCCCGGGGTGATCGAAGGCACGGCGAAGGTGGTCATGTCCATCGAGGAGTCCAACCAGGTCCAGGACGGCGATATCCTCGTCTGCCGGATGACGAACCCGGCCTGGGTGGTCCTCTTCACCAAGGTCAGTGGCCTCGTGACGGACGCGGGCGGGACCGTCTCCCACCCGGCGGTCGTCTCGCGCGAGTTCGGGATACCGGCGGTGGTCGGGGCCTCCGATGCGACCCGGAAGATAAAGACCGGGGACCGGGTGCGGGTCAACGGCTCCAGCGGCCTCGTGGAGATACTCGCGTGAGCCTGACCCGCACCGTGCTGCGGGACCAGATCCGGGAGATTCTGCTAAAACGCATTCTCTCCGGCGAGTACGCCCCGGGGGACCGGCTGGTGGAGATGCAGCTCGCCAAGGAGTTCGGCACCAGCCAGTCTCCAGTTCGCGAGGCCCTGCGTGAACTGGAGCTGCTCCGCCTCGTGGAGGCCGAGGCGTACAAAGGCACGAGGGTTCGTGCCGTCTCGTCGGAACAGATCGCGGAGATCTTCCCGGTGCGGACAGCCCTCGAGGAGCTCGCCGTCAGGGAGGCGGCGACAAAGCTGGACGGCGAAGTATCCGAGCTGGAAAGAGAGTTCGAGGAGATGGTCAGGGCCGCGGACGAGGGAAACCTTCAAGAGCTGGCCCACCACGACGTCAGGTTCCACCAGCTCATCGTGGAGGCCGCGGGAAACAGTATACTGCTGGAGACCTGGCGCTCGCTGAGGATCGAGGCCCGCACCATCCTGACGGCCCTCAAGGCCGACGTGGACCTGCGCGAGATCGCCGAGATGCACCGGCCCTTGCTGGTTGCCCTGGCCGACGGGTCGCCGGAGCAAGCCAGGAAGGCGCTCGGCCGGCACTTCGAGATCCTTCGGTCGGTAATCAAGAGAGAAGGGGAGACGCCGTGAGCCGCATAGTGGACCTTTCGATGCCTGTACATCGGGACATGATGACCTTCCCGAGGATTCCGGCCCCGTCCCTGCTCATGCTGGACTCGTGGGAGGACTTCGCCAGGGGCGTCGGGGCGGACAAGTACGGCATAGACAAGCTGACCGCCTCCTACATCGTGATACAGAGCGACCACGCGGGCACCCATATCGACGCCCTCAAGCACATCCGTCCCGATGCTCCTGGAGCGAGCGGGATCCCGTTGGAGTACTGCTTCTCTGACGGCGTCGTGCTGGACTTCCGGCACAAGGAACACGGGGCGGGCATCTCGGCGTCGGAGATAGACGAGGCCCTCGACAAGATCGGCTACCAGGTCAAGGAGAAGGACATCGTCCTGATCCAGACCGGAGCCTCCGCCTACAACGACGAGGAGCGCTACCGCACGGATCACTGCGGCATGACCGCCGAGGCGACCAGGCACCTCATCTCCAAAGGCGTGCGCCTCATGGGCATAGACGCCATCACCTTCGACCCGCCCGTATGGGCGATGTTCGAGCGCGAACAGTTCTGGGAGGCGCACCGCGTCATGTGGGAGGAGGACTACTGGCACGTGGAGAACCTGATGAACCTGGACCAGCTACCCCCACACGGCTTCAAGCTCTCGGTGCTTCCGATCAAATGGGTCGGGACCACGGGTGCCCCCGTTCGGGCCGTCGCGATCGTCGACGGTTGAGAGACTCGGGGTACGGAGGAAGCCGACCAAAGGGCGATACCACATGACCGAACGCGACACGGATAAGACGGGCGTGACCAGCCGGCACAAGGGCGCCGTGGTCTGGTTTACCGACGAAGCCTGCCAGGACGTGGGCCTTGCCGGCGGCAAGGGCGCGAGCCTCGCGCGCATGACCGCCGACGGTTTGCCGGTACCTCCGGGTTTCGTGGTCCCGTCGCACGTGCTCCAAGAGTCGCTGGATACCGACAGGATGCTCGAGCTCGCCGCCACGCAGTCAGCCGCAGAGCTGCAGGCGCTCGTAGCCCACTGCGAAGCCCCGACCGGCGAGATCACGGCCGCCTACGATAACCTCGTCGGGGCGAGGGTGACGGCCACCTACAAGAAGGTGGGCAACAAGAAGGTGGCCGTGCGTTCCTCCGCCGTGGCCGAGGACTCCGAGGCGGCGAGCTACGCCGGGCAGCAGGAGACGTACCTCTTCGTCGAGGGCGCAGAGGAGGTCTGCCGCCGCGTCGTGGATTGCTGGGGATCGTTCTTCTCCGAACGCGCGCTCTTCTACCGCTCGGAGAAGGGGTCGCTCGAAGACCTCCGCATGGCCGTCGTCGTGCAGAAGATGGTCGACCCGGAGAAGTCCGGGGTGATGTTCACCGTCGACCCGGTGAGGCGTCGCCGCGACCGGATGATCGTCGAGGCGGCGCGCGGGGTCGGGGAGCAGGTCGTCTCCGGCGAGGTGACCCCGGATTACTACTCCCTGGACCGCAAGGGAAAGCTAAAGCGCGAGAAGATCGTCGACGACCGCATCCTCACGGACGAGGAGCTCCAGAGGCTCGGTGAGCTCGGCCGGCAACTGGAGGAACGTCAGGGTGTCGCGCAGGACATCGAGTGGGCCATGGTCGGGGAGGATGTCTTTCTTCTCCAGTCGCGGCCCGTTACCACGATGTAGTCTCCGCCAGCAGTTCCGGAAAAAGGAAACCAAGATGCCGGTTACAGCGCCCCAGTGGCACGAACCACGCTCGATAGAAGAGGCTCTCGCCCTGCGCGCCGAGTACGGGGACGAGGCGACCGTGGTAGCGGGCGGCTCCTTCCTGGGGATCGTCATAAACCAGAGGCTCCTCGCGCCGACCCGCCTCATCGCCCTCAGAAAGGTTCCCGGGCTCGACCACATCGAGGCCGGTGACGGGCTGCTCAGGCTCGGGGCGATGGCGACCCACCGCTCCGTCGAGCGGCACGGGATGGTGCTGGAGGGTTGGCCCGCGCTGGCGTTCACCTTCTCGGTCGTCGCCAGCCCCAGGGTGAGGAACCAGGCGACCGTCGGGGGGGTCGTGGCCGACGCCGATTACGCCTCCGATCCGCCCTCGATGCTGGCCGCACTCCGGGCCCGCGTCGTGGCGAGGAGCGTGCGGGGGGAGCGCGAGATCCCGATGGACGGGTTCATACTCGGGCACTACGCGACCGCGCTCGAGGAGGACGAGCTCGTCACGGAGCTTCGCGTCCCGCAAAGCTCGGGGCCTGGCGTCTACAGGAAGTTTAGGAGCCGTTCGAGCGAGGACCGGCCTTGCGTATCGGTCGCGGCGGCACGGGACAACGGGGACCTCAAGGTCGTCGTCGGCGCTGTCGCGGACAGGCCGCAGTACTTTCCGGAGCTCTGCGCGCTGGCGAAGGGGGAGAAGATGACGAACGAGCTGGCCACCGAGGTTGGGCGTCGTTACGCCGAGGAGATCGAGCCTCTCTCGGATTCTCGGGGCACCGAACGCTATCGCAAGCGCGTCATCGCCGTCGAGGTCCGGCGGGCGTTGGAGGACCTTACGGATGAGTGACGCGCGCGTAACCGGGGCCATCCGCTACTCGCAGGACATAAAGGCGGAGGGGATGCTGCACGCCCGGCTCGTGAGGTCTCCGGTGGCCCACGCCCGGATCGCGTCCATAGACGCCTCTGCGGCGCCAGACGACGTGGTGGTCTTGCTGCCGGAGGACGTCGCGGACCTCGGAAGGTACGGACCGCAGATCAAAGACCAGGAAACCCTTCCCCGGGAGAGGGTCCGGTACGCCGGGGACGTCGTCTGTGCCGTCGCCGCCGAAACCGTGGAGGAGGCGGAGGAGGCCGCCAACCTCATAGAGGTCGAGTACGAGGATTTGCCGGCGGTCTTCGACGAGCTGGAGGCGTTCAGCGGGGACGCGCCGCTGGTTCACGAGCGCATCCACGTCTCCCAGAACGACGCGGCGTACTTCGGGATCCGGCCCCAGCAGGGAACGAACGTTTGCCACCTGTTCCGTATCCGCCACGGCGACGTCGAATCCGGTTTCCGGGACGCCGCCGCCGTGATCGAGGAGACCTACCGCACCGGGGGAGCCACCCACGCCCCGATGGAGCCGCACGCCGCGATCGCCTCCTGGGAAGGGGATAGGCTTATCGTAGAGACCGGGACGCAGACCCCGTTCAACATGCGCATGGACCTCGCCGGGCTCTTCGGCATCGACGAGGAGAAGGTCAGGATCGTCTCTCCCCGTATGGGGGGTTCGTTCGGGGCGAAGACGTTCGTCAGGACGGAGGCAATAGCCGCGGGCCTCGCCCGGAAAGCCGAAAGGCCCGTCAAGGTCGTGCTGGGACGCGACGAGATGTGGATGACGCTCAACCGGCACCCGGCCACGGTCCGCGTCAAGATCGGCGCCCGAAGCGACGGCACGCTCGTCGCCTGCGAGGTCGAGTGCTGGGCGAACACCGGGGCCTACGCGGACTGCGGCCCCGGCGTCGCCCAGAAGATGGGCTTCGCCGCGGCCGGCCCCTACCGCATCCCGCACGTCAAGGTGGACTCGCGCTGCGTCTACACCAACCTTCCGCCCAACGGCGCGTTTCGCGGCTACGGGCAGATGCAGTCCACCTGGGCGAGGGAGCGGGCGATGGACGTCCTCGCCGGGCGGCTCGACATGGACCCGCTCGAGCTACGGATGAAGAACATCCTCGAGGACGGCGACACCTACTGCACCGGCGAGACCATGCACGACGTCCACTTCAGGGAGCTGCTCCAGAACGCCGCCGACGCTGTGCGGTGGCACGAGGGACGGCATGGCAAAGGGCTGAGCGTCATGCTCAAAGGCATGCAGACCCCGAGTCGCGCCTCGATAGCCGTCGAGGACGACGGCGACGGGACGTACACCGTGCGCTGCGCGACGACCGAGATGGGCCAGGGCGCGAAGACGGCCGTGAGGCTGATGGCCGCCGAGTTGCTCGCCGTGGGCATCGAGAAGGTGGACTGCCCCGACCCGGATACCGACGTCGTACCCTACGACACCCGCACGACCTCCAGCCGTTCGACCCACATGATGAGCCGGGCCCTAAAGCTCGCCGTCGACGACCTAAGAGAACACGGCAAGAAGGGTTACGGGGAGGTGAAGGACGAGGGCGGACTCGACCCGGACACCGGGCAGGGGGTCGCGTCTTCGCACTGGCACCAGGGGGCCGCCGCGGCCGAGGTCGAGGTAGACGAGGAGACCGGGAAGTTCAGCGTGGTGCGACTTCACGCGCCCGTGTACGCCGGGAGGGTCGTCAACCGTCCGGCCGCGGAGCTGCAGAACGAGGGGTCCATGATAATGGGCCTCGGCACAGCCCTCTACGAGAGCAACGAGTTCGCCGAAGGTCAGATCACCAACGCGAACCTCTCCGACTACAACATCCCGGCGATGGACGACATGCCCGCCACCCTCTCTTACGAGCTGATGGAGCGGGACGGCGCCGAGGTGCAAGGTCTCGGCGAGACCGCGCTGCCCCCGGTCCCGCCTGCCATCGGGAACGCCCTCCATTCCCTCGGGATAGACGTGCGGGAGCTGCCGATCACGGCGGAGCGGGTCCTCGACGCCGTGGATACCCGCGACGGGAGGGACGAAGCTCCGGCGATGGCCGGAGCACATCCTGCCTACGCCAATGGACACGAGGACGAAGGACCGGGCGAGAGGGTCTTCGCCGCCGGAACGCCCGAAGGGCCGGTGGGGTCACAGAACGCCTCGAACGGGCAGGCCGCGGGAATCCTCGCCGGGGCCAGGAGGCTGGCCACGTCGGAGTCGTCGAAGCTCTTTTTCGGGACGCTCGGGGTGGGACTGGCACCGGTCCTTCTCGTCTGGCTTGCCAGGCGGGGCCGGGGTGGCGAGAACGGATGAGTCACGGCCGCGTCAGAAGCGCTGAGGAGGTAGCTTGAAGGTTGCGTTCATCGTGAACGGGCGGGCAGTCGAGGTCGCGGCACGGCCCGACGAGATGCTGCTCGGCGTCCTCAGGCGCGAACTGGGCCTCGCGAGCGTACGCCAGACTTGCGGCGTGGGGATCTGCGGCTCGTGCACGGCGCTGTTGGATGGGGATCCCATCTCGACGTGCATCCTGCTCACCCCGCTCGCGGAGGGACGCGAGATCACGACGGTAGAAGGGCTCGGCGGGAACCATCCCGTCCAGCGGGCTTTCGTCGACGCCGAGGCCTTCCAGTGCGGCTACTGCACGCCCGGCATGATCCTTACCGCCAAACGCCTCCTCGAAGAGGACCCCGTCCCGACGGACGAAAAGATAAAGGCCTACATGGGCGGAAACCTGTGCCGCTGCGGCTGCTACGCCAAGATAGAGGGTGCCGTGCATCTTGCGGCGGACAGCACCGCAAGAGGCGTTGCGAGCGGCGGGGGTGGTCGCCGAAAGACCAGCAGAGGAGGAAAGTGAAGCTAGTAACCTACGACGCCGGCCAAGGACCGAGGGTCGGGATCCTCGAAAGGGACGCCGTCCTCGACGCCGGTTTCGACGGTGACATGGTGGCCTTTATCGAGGCCGGCGCCCCCGTGGGGGAGACGACCCCGGTCGAGGACGCCCGTCTGCTCTCTCCCTTGAGGCCGCGCTCCCTTAGGGATTTCCTCGCCTTCGAGGGGCACCTCAAAAACGCTTTCGAGCGGCTGAACCGGCCCATCCCCGAGGAATGGTACGAGGTCCCCGCGTTCTACCGGGGAATGCCCGACACCGTGATCGGGCCGGAGGAGACCGTCCCCTACCCGTTCTACACGGAGAAACTCGACCACGAGCTGGAGCTGGCCGCGGTGATCGGGAGCGTGGGCAAGGACGTCCCTCGCGAGGAGGCGGACGGCTGCATCTTCGGCTACACCATCTGGAACGACCTTTCGGCCCGCGATACTCAGTCCCGAGAGCTGCCGGTGGGGATGGGGCCTTCGAAGGCGAAGGACTGGGACGGCTCGAACGTCCTCGGTCCTTGCATAGTAACCGCCGACGAGATAGACGTGAACGACCTGGGCATGAGCGTTCGCGTAAACGGGGAGTTACGGGGGAAGGACAACTCCGGGAGCATGCACCACAAGTTCGCCGACATGGTCGCATACGCCTCACGGGCGCAGACGATCTACCCGGGCGAGGTCTTCGGATCGGGCACCGCCGAGGGCGGGGCGGGCATCGAGACGGACAGCTACCTCAAAGCGGGCGACGTCGTCGAGATGGAGATAGAGGGCATCGGCGTCCTCAGAAACGTAATCGGAAAGAAAGGACTGTAGGCATGGCCTTTATAGTTGTGGCGAAGTGGACGGCCAAGGAGGGCGAGGCGGATAAGGTCGAGGAGTGCATAAGGAAGCTCACGCCGCCGTCCCGGGAAGAGCCGGGCAACCTCTTCTATCAGGCCCACCGCAGCCCCGAGAACCCCAACCTGTTCTACCTCTACGAGCAGTACGTGGACGAGGACGCCTACAAGGCGCACGGCGAGTCCGAGCACTTCCAGGAGCTCGGCTTCGGTACCGCGATACCGCTCCTCGATGGTCGCGAGCGCGAGTTTTACACGACCATCGACGTCTAGGAGCGTAGACGGAAGGGGACCGACGAGTGAAGATTATCGACCTCAGCCCATCGGTCCCCCACGGCTTCAAGGGACCACCTTCGACGGACCTCGGCGTACAGATGAACGTAAGGAAGAAGAACGGGGCGGGTTACTGGCAGTCCACCCAACTCGACCTCATGAGCCTGCACACGGGGACCCACGTGGAGAGCGCCCTCCACACCGTCGAGGGCGGGGAGGCAATAGACGAGGTCGTGCTCGATCGGGTGATCGGCAGCGCCGTGATCCTCGACCTCACGCCGACGAAGCCGATGCAGATACTGGAAGTAGTGGACCTGGAGAAGGCGTACGAGAGGCTAGAAAACACGGGCGAGTCGATCCGGACCGGCGACATCCTGCTCCTGAGGACGGATTGGGCGCAGCGTCACATCGGGACCCAGGAGTACTTCAAGGAGTCGCCCGGGCTGACGGAGGCGGCGGCGCGGTGGATCGTGGAGAAGGGCCCGAAATCCGTGGGCTGCGACTTCTTCGAGGAGCCGGCGGCCCGCCAACCCGGCTGGACGGCGGACGAGTTCGTGGTCCATGGTGCGATCCTGGGCGCGCGTATCCCGCTTATAGAGGGGCTCGTGAACTTGAAAGACCTACCGCCAAGGGTCCGATTCTTCGCCCCCTTCTACAAGTTCGCGGGCATCGAGAGCGCCCCGGCCCGCGCGTTCGCGCTGATCGAGCTCGAGTGACCTCGGACCACGCGCGAAGAGAGATCTCGGAAAGAGCCGGGAGGGGATGACTGCGTGTCCACCGTAAGGGTCCACTGGCTACGGCACGGCAAGATAGCTTCACACAGGGGCAACGTTCCGCTCACGGAAGAAGGATTGGCCCAGGCTCGGGAGAGGGGCCGGGCGTTAGCCGGGGACCTGTCTCCCGGGGAGACCGTCCACTTCATGCACGCCCCGACCCTCCGGACGCGGCAAACAGCCGAGAAGATTCGGGCGAGCATGGGGGAGGCATTGGGTCCCGGTAGCGCCATGGAGCTACTGGAGGTCGGCGAGCAATGGACCATCCGTAATCCCGACGTCTTCGTTGCGGGCCAGCGGGTCGAGATGGTGAGCAGCGTCGAGGCCCTCGCGGAGCAGCTCTCCTCACCGCCATTGGACCTCAAGACGCTCTCCGACCACCCGTTCTTCAGCGCGTTTTGGGCGTCTCCGGACCGCATAGGTTACTGGGTTGGGCACCCGGACCCCCCGGGCGAGGATACGGTGGCCGTTGCGCGGCGCCAGATGGCGTTCGCCGCAAGCTTGCTGGACGCCCACGAAGACAGGCCGGTGCGCTACGTCCTGGCGACTCACTCACCCGTGCTACGGGCAATCTGTCTCTGCTACTTGGGGGAGGACCCTGGTGAGCCGGGGCATCTGGAACCCGTGGACCTGACCCTCGCGAGCGGCGAGGCGCCGGAGCTTCGCTTCCGCGACCGCCGGAGGACCTTCCCCGGTACGGCGGTGGTAGATGGTGCGCCTCGACATACAGTACGGAGGCCGAGTAAGTGAACGTGAACAACGAGTTCGTGGTTGGTGTCCCGATAGAAGAGGCCTGGGGGGCGATGCTCGACCTGGAGAGGATCGCGCCTTGCCTTCCGGGAGCCTCCATCGACGGGCAAGACGGCGACGAGTACAGGGGCACGATGCGCGTGAAGGTCGGGCCGATCACCGCGAAGTACCAGGGGACGGTCAGGTACGAAGAGGTCGACGAGCAGGCCCGGCGAGCGGTGCTGCACGCGACGGGACGCGACGCCCGCGGACAGGGAACGGCCTCGGCGACGATCACCTCGAAACTCGAGAGATCCGCGGAGAGAACGAGGGTCAGTGTCGAGACGGATATGAAGCTCACGGGACGGGCTGCGCAATTCGGGCGGGGCGTCGCCCAAGACGTGGCGACGAAGATGCTCGGCCGGTTCGCCGAATGCCTGGAGCAGGAACTCGGCGCGCAAGGTAAAGGGAAAACGAGCGGAGCGGCCAGGAGTCCGGCGGCTGGAGGCGTGTACTATCGTGAGGACTCCGCAGGTGAGCCTGAGGCTTTTGACCTCGGCGCCGCCGGGGGAACGGCGGTGCTCAAGCGCGCGATCCCGGTGGCCGCTGCCCTCGTCGTTCTCGCCGGTGTGAGCTTCTGGCTCTTTAGGAAACCTCAGGGCAAGCGCTCGGGCATGTAGGGGACCCGGGCCGCGCGATACTCGCGCGGTTCGCGTATTCTCAGGGAGGTTTCGGTGAGCTCGGGAGAGCAGGAGATGATCGAGCAACTCCTCGTCGCCGGCGGGTGGGTGGATAGCTCCGCCTCGGGCGAGACCTTCGGGGTGACGACCCCGGCCACCGGCGGGATGCTGTCGACCCTGCCGGACGCCGGCCGCGAGGAGACGCAGTAAGCGATAGACGCCGCCGCGGCCACCCGGCCGGGGCAGGCCACGACCACCGCGCAGCACCGCGCCGGCATCAGGCGCGAGGCCGCGAGGCTCGTGCACGAGTGGGCGAACGGCGAGAACGGCGGGGCCAACGGCAAAGGAAATTTCTACGCGCCGACCGTCCTGACAGGCGCCGACGACTCGATGCTCGTCGCGAAAGAGGAGACCTTCGGCC
>CAXTDD010000005.1:0-10927 GCA_964242955.1 uncultured Rubrobacteraceae bacterium
CGCCTCCTCCCCTCATGACCTCTCCGCCGCTCCGGCGGCCTCCTTGACCACCGCACACGAGTAGAGAGGACCGACGCCAGCCCAGGCTGCACGATTAGTTCGCAACCTAGACAGGAACTCCGGCCGGCGCGTCGCATAACAACCGACGCCCCGGGTTGGAGTCAAAAGCCTTGGGCGGAGAACCCCGCACTTGCCTTTCACTTGCAAATGAGTGGGTGACCGACGGGGCTCGAACCCGCGACCTTCGGAGCCACAATCTCTAGCGCTAGGGTGTCGTCCGGGACCGTCGAATGCCACCAAACGGCCCATGTACGGCGAGATCAGCCTGCCGTGGGCCAAGTGGTTTGTCGCCCACTGTCGTACCGTGTCGCCCCTATTGCTGGCACGCCACCCCTTACCTGGGTGGCCTTCGCTTCTCCGGTTCCTACTACCCGTCCGCGCCGCGGCCTTCCAAGCGACGCATGTGGCCCTCGCGCACGGGCACCTCGAGAAGATCCGCCACGTCGATGCACCGTTCAATCTCAGAACCGCCATTACGCGCTCGTCGGTGTTGATATCGGGGGCGGGAATATCTTTCTCCGGACCCAGCACGTCTAGTAGGTCCGCGACGTACCGGCGCGTGATCTTCTCAAGCTGCACCTCACTGAGCTTGTTGGGATCGCAGGCTACCCCGCCCTTGGTGCCACCGAATGGTATGTCCACGATGGCACACTTCCAGGTCATCCAGGCGGCAAGCGCCGTGACCGCGCTGAGCGTGACGTCGGGGGCATCTCGGATACCTCTCCCTCGGCCGGACCCCGATTGTTGTTGTGGATCACCCGGTAGCCCGTGTACACCTCCACCGATCCATCGTCGAGGCTTCTGGGAACCGCCACAACCACCTGCTTTGCGGGGATCTTGAGGTACTGCACGACGCCCGAACCGAGTCCCAGTATCTCCACGGCCGCCTCGAAGCGGTCCAGCATGGAGCGCAGCGGCCCTTGATCTATGGTCACGTGCTCGGGAGCGGTTGACCTCAAGACCCCCGGCCACCGTAACTTACCGTCCTCGCCGTCACACGGGCGTCCGCCACGATCCCTGACTCACTCGTGCGGTTTACTAGGCGTCCCTTGGCAGAGACGACGGAGAGCGACGCAGAGGCACGCGCGTTGGTAGGAACGTTCTTCCAAAGGATCCGCGGGGTGCAACCCGGACGCGAGGCCTGTTTGAAGATGCCAAGCCGCAGAGTTGGTGCTGCCACCCTAACCTTCCCTGAGCAACGGGCGAAGGAACTTTCCGTGGCCGGCTCTAGCGGTGATTTCGCCCTCCTCGTAGACCTGCCGGCCTCGGACGAGAGTGGATAGGATCTTGCCCCGCAGTTCCCTGCCGTCGTAGACCCGCATGTTGCCTCCTGACTTCGAGAAGGAGCGGCGCAGATCGAATGTCCACTCGGCGTCCATGTCTACGAGAACCATGTCGGCGTCGGCGCCGGGTGAGATCCTGCCCTTTCCTGGCAGTCGGAACAACTGCGCCGCCCTCTCGGCCATCAGCCACGCTAACGCAGTCGGTGAAATCTCGCTTTTGTTAACCGCGTCTAGCATCAACGGCAGCATTGGCTCTAGACCCGGAAGTCCGGCCGGGGCGAGAAAGATGTTCTCATCGCCTCTGGCCTTCTCTTCATCCAGAAAAGGCGCGTGGTCACTGCCTACGACATCTATGGTTCCATCCTTTAGATATTGCCAGAACTTCTCGACGGTCTCGGAACTCCTCAAGGCCGGATTGCACTTGGCGTAGGGTCCATGTTCTTTGAGGGCATCGTGAGTTAGGAAGAGGTACTGGGGACACGTCTCTGCCGTTACCGGCAACCCGCGGATCTTGGCTTCCTTAACCAGTTGTGCGGCGAGTGGGCTGGACATATGTACGATCTGAACTCGTCCCTTGGTATCAGCGGCTATGGACAGCAGTTCTGCCACGGCCGCGTCCTCGACCACCGGCGGACGGCTCTCGGCGTGGGCCATGCCGTCGGTCCGGCCCGCGGCGCGAAGGTCCTTCTCCAGGCGCTCAAGCATCGCATTGTTCTCGCAGTGGAAGCAATGTAAGAGCCCTGTCTTCGCGGTCTCTGCCATGATCTCGCGTAGCGCACCCTCGTCGGTGCAAGTAAGACCTTTAAACTCGTGCTCCCGGCCCGGCATCGGAGCGTGGAGGAACGTCTTGAAGGCTACGGCCCCGGCCTCGGCCATCCCTGCCACCTGGTCCGGGTTGTCGTGGCCAACCGCCCCATAGAAAGCGTAGTCGACGAGCGCCCGGGACTGTACCTCCTTTGCTCGCCGGGCCAGGATCTCTCCGGAGTTGACCGACGGTTCGGAGATGGGCATCTCGATTATGGTAGTGACACCCCCTGCTGCCGCGGCGCTTGTGCCGGACGCAAAGTCCTCACGTTCGGGATGTCCCGGGTCCCTCAGATGCACGTGCGTATCGACGATCCCAGGAAAGATGTGCAGGTCCTGAGCGTCTACGTGCTGGTCCGCCGCCGGGCGTTCCTTAGGGTCAAGCAAGCCCGCCACGCGACCATCGCGAACCGTCACCGTGGCCGGTAGAACTTCGCGAGACGTTACGACACGTCCCCCGGTTATTACGAGATCGAACGCTTCTGTCATGCGCTACGTCTCCTTAACCTAGTTTTCCCGCGCGTTCCACCCTCGAGCGAAGACATTGATCGAGGAAGTCACCCTCTCCTGGCACGGAACCCGCGGGCCCTCCGTGCCGAAGTCGGCGTGGTGCTCCACGATCGGGTTGAAGACCCGGTTCTTAGGATTCTCCGGCACCACCTTTACCTGCCGCGCCAGGCTAGTCATCTGTGCTTGAGTGCGATCGCGCGAGGGGTTCCGCTCGAACCGGGTACGCCGGCCCACAAACATCGCGCAGCCGAATCGTCAAAAGTCGAAACCGCTGGTAGAGGAAGTCCGCTGCCGACGATTACGTCGATTCCTCCCGTCTTGGAGTTGGGTCTTTTTGGCTACGCAGCGCGCCAGAACCCGCGGGCGGGGTCGACTCACCCTGCTCTTCGTCACCAATATGTACGCCAGAGACGCCTCCGCTTACGGTCGTATCGTCCTGCAGCCAAGACGAGGTAGCTAGCCACATGACGGCCGCCGCCAGGGCCAACGGCACTGCAAACAAGACGAACAAGCCCGGGGGTGTCCAGTCAAGGTCGAGCAGAGCACCAGCGAGCACAGGAGCGACAATCCCACCGAGCCGGCCGAACCCATTGGCCCACCCGACTGCCGTTGTCCGAACCGCAGCGGGGTAAAGGCCAGGAACGGTCGCGAAAAATCCGACCACGTTGGCGTTGATGAACATGCCGACAGTAAAAGCGACTAAAAGGATCATACTTGCGGTGCCGTCCAGGACTAGGCTCATGGAGACGAACGCGACGACTGTGGCGAGCAGGGAGACGACCGTCAGCGCTCGGCTGGCGACGACTACGGCGAGGGCGCTAAAGATCAGCGCCGCAACTACGCCACCGACGTTGAGCAGAACGCCGCCGTTAATGCCTTGTTCAGCACTGAATCCACTCTGTTCGAGGAGTTGGGGAGTCCAGCTGGCCGCGAAGTAGAAGCTAGCCATCATGACGAAAAACGCGATCCACAGCAGGACCGACCGTAAACCGTTGCGCCCGCGTAGAATATCGCCGCGCACGCCGCCATCCTCCCTCGATCGTCCAAGTGACGGCAGTGCGTCTATAGCGGCGAGTCCCATCCGTCCCAGCAGCTGGTTGATCCTCTCGAGAGCATCCGGGCGGCGACGAGCGAGCAAGTAGTCTAGCGACTCGGGCATCGCCCGGATGCACAACAACAACATCGAAGCTGTCAGAAGAGCGCCAACCACAAACACCGCACGCCAGCCGAACTCGGACGTTACTGCCGCTGCAACCGATCCCCCAACCACACCGCCTAGTGGCAGGCCTGCGGCATAGAGGGCGACCGTCGTGCCCTGCCGCCGGCGTGGTGAAAACTCCGCTACGAGTACCGGCAAGTTCGCGATCAACCCTCCGATGCCAAGTCCGGTAATCAACCGTGCGATCCCTAATCCAATGAAGCCGGGGGCGGCCGCTGCGGCGACCATGCCGATCGTGGAGATCGCGAGACAGATGAGCGTCAGCGGCCGTCGTCCTATGTTGTCGGCGAGCGGGGCGATGGTAGCCGATCCAACTACCATTCCGACGAGGGCACTGCTCAGAAGAACTCCTACCTGAACTCCCGTGAGAGACAATTCACTAGCGACGCTCGAAGCCGTGAAAGCCATCGCCAGTAGATCGAAACCATCGATCATATTGAGGACAAGACAGATTGCGACGACTCGTAGCTGGAAGCGACTAGTCGGTGAGGGGTCGATTGTGTCGCGGATCGTCATGGCAAGGCAGCTCCCTTCGTTTAGCGTTGGGGGTCGGTTTTCGACGACCAGGCCTTCTGACTCAAGGCCTCGCCTGCGAGTCCCGCCTGTTCGGTCTCATCAGCGTCGGGAATGCGCATTTCGAAAGTCTCTTCGATTACCGCGTAGTCGGAGTAACCCATGCGGGCTATCGGTTTCACCCTGCCGATATCTACCCGGCCATCATCGGTTAGCGCGTTCTCGTCGAGATGGATGCGTTCGACTGCTGCGTAGACGACATCGACCGAACCGACCGCGGATGCTCCCGGCAGGGAGTGGGCCGACAGATATCGACACTCGAAATGAAATGGGCTATCGGCAACCATAGGAATTGGCGCTAAATCAGCGTGTACGGTGCTTACGTTCAAGCGATCGAACTCGCTCTCACCTGGATCGAGCGCCATGGCGCTGATGTTGACCATTTCGCGCAGGTCCCATGTAGCCATATTCCAAACGAACCATCCGGTTTCCTCGGCATTTGTTACGGTGTCTTTGCGTCGCCCGTCGGGGTAGCGGTTCGCCGCAAACATGACCATCGGTGGGTCGAACGTGAGGTTCTGCCACTGACTGTAAGGTGCTAGGTTGGCTACCCCATTACGGCTCACCGACGAGAGCCACCCGATCGGTCGCGGAACGGTCAGACTCTTGAACGGCGAGAATTGTAATGGCGCCTTCTCCCGCGGAGGGTCGAACTTCATGTTGATCCTTACCTCCTTGTTCCGGTTACGCCACGACAACGCTATGCCAGAGCATAGGTTTGAAGATCCTTGCCGAGCATAGCCTCGACTTCCGGATAGACGGACGGCTCTTTGACCCCCTCTCCAAGTGGCAACCGCTCCTTGCCTACTACGAGCACGCAGACTTCGGTGCCTTCCCTCAGCTGCGCTATAGACACCGGGCGTCCGGTCTGGGGCGAGAGAGTGGTGATGAGATCGGGGAAGGTGGCCAGCCGCTCGCCTCCAGACTCGACGGTCATGTACTCGTTGACGAAAGAGAGCTCGATGCCATCGTCTAGGCGGAACCCGCCTATGTCCCATCCTCCACGGGTCTTCAGATTAAGCCCTGAAACGGGGCCGCGGGCCAACAGCCGTCCACCAAGCGTGTCCGCAACGGTCCGCATGACGGCCTCACCCCCCCTCTTTTCTGTCGAGATCATCGCCTCCCCGAGGTTCAGAGCGTAGGAGATAGCGCCGACTGCTGCGTGCTTCCGGATATAAGAGGCTGGCAAGGGGTTGCGGGCGGCGGCGATGAACCCGCCGGACTCCACTGCGGCCGTGCGCAGAACGTTGGCCGTACGGGCTACGCCGCCGCGGGTCACAACTTCCAGGTACCGACCAGCCCGCTCGTCACCCCCCGCTGCGGTCATGACGGTCTCGTGCTCCGGATCGGCGGCGAGGCCCATGGAGCCCATCTTTCCGGTGGGGTGCGCCCGACCGTCGCCAGCGGCGTCGACGACGAATGTGCCCATTACGGCGGATTGGATCCAACCGTTCAAGGTCGTCGAGGAGCCGTTCTGAGCGGTGATGGTCCCCACCACGGGCTCGTCCAGTTGCTGCATGAGTAGCTCCAACGCGCGGACGTAGTCTCGCGGTCGCATCTTCCAGTCGCGAGCGGCCGGAGCTCCGATTGCGGTCACGGTGGCTATCGTGGCGCTCTCAGGTAACTCATCGAGGTCGACCAGTTTCGGCTCCCCGTAATTAACCGCGGCCCCGCCTACCATTAGGCCGTGATCCACCCATCCCCCGCCCCCCGCGGCAAGCACCGACCCACCAGCTACCGCCGCGCTCATGGCTTCGGCGTTAAGCTTCCTCATGATCTCCTCCTTCGTAGCTTTCGAGCCCCAGGCCAGCCTTGCGGGCCGCGTCTTGAGCTTCGGAGTATCCGGCGTCTGCGTAACGCAGGCCGCCGCTACCGGGGTCCGTCTCTCAGGCGTGCTCCAGGCGTGTCGCCGCCGCATCGCTCCCGTCGGCGACGACCGTGACGCCCGCGCTCACGGAGTACCCGGCGTAGCCACCCCCACCGGAGTGAATAGCCACCAAGTCGGCCGACGCGGAGCAGTTGAGAAGGGCGTTCAGGAGCGGCCAGTCGGCAACGGCGTCACTCCCGTCGCGCATTCCTTCCGTGATGATGTAGGGGTGCGTCATGCCTCCCGCGTCCATGTGATCCCGGGTAAACGCCACCGGCCCCGCCAGACGCCCTTCCCGTACTGCCCGGTTCACCCGCTGTGCGAGCCTGCTCCGCTCTCCGTGCCCGAGCCAGGCTATCCGCGCCGGAAGCCCTTGGTGCGGGACGTGTTCCCGGGCGAGCTCTATCCACCGTGTGATGCGCTCTTCGCCAGCGAACTCCTCCACCACCATCTCGTCAACAACGTCAAGGTCTTGCGTCTCCCCGGACACCGCGACCCAACGGAACGGCCCAATGCCCCGGCAGAAGAGCGGCCTTAAGTACCTCTCGGTGAATACACCTATCTCGAAGGCGTCTTCTAATCCCTGCTCGTAGGCTTGAGGCCGGATGTCGTTTCCGTAGTCGAATACCACCGCACCCCGTCTTTGCAGTTCGACCATGGCCGCCACGTGCCGCACGATGGTCGTCCGCGCTAGGTCCTCGAGCTTCTCAGGATTCCGTGCCCTGAGGTCGTCCACTTCCGCGGGCGTCATCCCTGCGGGTAGGTATCCGTACCGGGCGTCATGCGACGAGGTGAGGTCCGTGACTACGTCGGGAACGATGCCCCTACGCACCAGTTCTTCGAGAACTTCGGCCGCATTGGCGACTAGTGCTACGGATAGCGGTACCCGGTGCTCCGCAGCCTCTCGAGCCCAGAGCAAGGCGTCGTCCAGGTCTCCCGTCAGCCGGTCGATCCTGCGTTCCCTAAGCCTTCGGTGCGCCCTTCCTTCGTCCACCTCGCAGACGATGCACGCCCCACCGAGCATCGCGGAGATGGCTAGGGGCTGGGCGGCACCCATGCCCCCAAGCCCCGCCGTAACCACGAATCGACCGGCCAGTGTCCCCCCGAAGTGGGTCCTGGCAACGGCGGCGAAGGTCTCGTAGGTGCCCTGGATAACACCCTGAGCTCCGATGTACTGCCAAGCAGCTGCCGTCAACCCGCCCCAGATGATGAGTCCCTTGTCCTCCAACTCGTAGAAGTGCCGGGGTGTGGCAAACTTGCCCACCAGGTTTCCAGTGGCCATGACGACGGCTGGCGCCAGAGTGTGCGTGCGAAAAATACCTATCGGCTTCCCAGACTGCACGGCCAGGGTCTCGCCGTCGCTCAATCCCTTCAACGTCTCGACTATCCGGTCGTAGCTCTGCCAGTCCCTGGCGGCCTTCGCGTAGGCCGCGTAGATCACCAAGTCATCGGGGTTCTCTGCGTTCTCTAGGTTATTCTCCAGCAGCCGCAGCAGCGCCTCCTGCCGCCAACTCCGGCATCGCAGCTCGGGGCCCCGCATCGCCTTTACCGACCGCGAACGACTAGTCATGAGCCCGTCCCTTTGGCAGCGGACCTCTTATCCGAAGGCCTCCATCTCGCTGCGTATCCCTCCAAGTTGCGCAGTACCAACTTCGGATCCTGCTCCATGGGATCTACCCTATTCCTCTCCTGTTGGAGGGCTCGACGCTGGCTTCCTGTTCGTACTCCCGTTGCTCTGGACGTATCCCAGGCGTTCACTGACCCTGTGGGCTGTCTCCAGCGTCCTTTCGGTGTAGAGGACCAACCGCTCCTCCGTGCAGCGACTGTCGGGGCAGACCAGCGCGACACCGGCCTCCAGTCGCCCCATGGCGTTGCGGATTGGCACGCCTATCGCATGGACTTCGGGGTCCAACTCCCCGTAGCTTGTCGCAAAGCCCTGCGTACGGATGCGCTCCAATTCTTCCCGCAATTCCTCGACGCCAGTGATAGTCAGGTCTGTGTACCGACGTAGTTCCAGGTTTGGCAGGAGCCGTTCTAGCTCATAAGAATCCAGGAAGGCCAGCAGGGACTTGCCCGAACTCCCGGCATGAAGCGGGCCCCTGCTACCTATGTCGAAGGTGACTCTGACCGGCTGCGGGCTCTCAACCTTGTCGACGCAGACAGTCTCGGTCCCGCTGAGCACATGGAGTAACGAAGTTTCCCCCGTTTCGTCGGTGAGCTTGCGCAGCTCGGGATACGCCACCTGCCGCAGTTGCGGTTGCGATGCCGCCCCGCCGAGCGCGATGGCGGCGGGGCCAAGCCGGTAGCGGGAGGATTCTTCCTCCCGGACCAGATATGCGTGCTGCTCTAGAGTAGAGAGCATCCGCAGCACGGTGGTCTTGTGTACGCCTGTCTCCCTAGCGAGTTCGGACATACTCCAGCCGTACGCCGGCTGAGAGGCGAACTTGTCCAGCAGCTGCAACGTCCTCTCCACGGTTTGAAGGTTGTAGGCTCCCATCTACGACTCCTCCCTATCCAGATCTGCGTCGAGTGCGAGCAGAGCTGCGAGCAGTACCCTGGCGCCGACGACAAAACTCTCGGGATCGGTGTACTCCTTAGGGGAGTGGCTGATCCCATCTTGGCTGGGTACGAAGAGCATCGCTTGCCGCGTGATAGCGGCCATACACATAGCATCGTGACCCGCCCCGGAAACCATCCTCTTATACGGGATCCCCAACTCCTCACACGCGGACTCGAGCGCTGTCAGAACGCGAGCGTCGGAGATCGCCGGTGGTTTGTACGAGACCCTCTCGAACTTGGCACTGGACTCGCCCGCAAGCCCTCTTAGCTCCTCCTCCGCGCCGTCGAGTTCTTTGTCCTGCAAACCCCGAATCTCCAGCGATAACTCGACCCGAGCGGGGATCACACTGGGAGAGCCTGGTGACACGGTCGATTGTCCTACCGTCCCAACGATCTTTCGCGCCTCCGCCACCTCTCGCACAGCCAGGATGAAGGAGGCGGATGCTACGAGGGCGTCCCGACGCCCCTCCATCGGGGTAGTACCGGCATGGTTGGCAAGGCCCTCGAAGGTCGCCTCGTAGCGCCTGATGCCCACAATGCCCTCCACCGTGCCTACCGACAAGCAGGCGGAGTCTAAGGTTCCTCCCTGCTCGGCATGTAGCTCCAGATACGCGGCGAGAGCGCCTTGGGGTCTCGCTGCTCCAGTAACAGAAGACGGCTCGATTCCTACGCACAGCAGATGATCGGCGACAGTCCTCCCGTCCAGCGCCGCCCTGTTCACGTCCGCCGGTTCCAGCAGGCCCGCCATAGCCTTGCTTCCGAAGGTGCCCCCGCCTATCGTTGCTTCTTCGGCGCTGAAGTTGATGACCTCTACGGGGTGCCGCAATCGTGCGCCGACTTCGCCCAAAGCTCGCACACAAGCCAGCCCGGCCACCACGCCTAGAGTTCCGTCATAACGGCCGCCATTCGGCACGGAGTCGGTATGAGAGCCAAGCGCAATCGGCGCAAGCTCCAAAGCGGTGCCCTGATAAACGCCTATGCTGTTGTACGCTGCATCCGTACGCACCTCCATTCCAACGTTGCGCATCCGCGCATCCACCCACGACCGCGCCTCGCAGTCGGCCTCGGAAAAAGCGACCCGATCGACGCCCGCGCTCGTACCTTTTCCAGAGATTTCTCCCAGACCTTCGAGGTCCCCCAAGAGCTGGTCCTCGTCTAACTCCACTCCATCTACTTTTTGTTTCATTTTCCGCACCTATGTTTCGTTATTGTGTTAGCGCGGCAGTCTAGCATGATTGTGATCGCGATTCAAAAGCCGTGAGGCTGATCTTCTAAAAGTGCCAACACCGTTGCGTCAGTGGCACCCGATTCGGACAGCGAAGATCAGTATTGGCCTCGTTCTCGACGCCCCTCTCTACCGCCTCTACCATCGCTGGGACGGCCTCATGGATATTGGCGAGCGCGTCCTTGGCCGCCTTCTTTGCTCTCCGTCCAGCGTGCGATGTAGGCGAAACAGTACTCCGAGGCATCAACGCCGAAGTAGGAGGGCGCCGCGTAGGCCACCCTTTCGGCCTCGGCCTCAAAGTTGGGCCGGTCCGCCTCGGTGGCGTCGGCGTCGCGGTGCAGCAGGTGGTGGGCCAGCTCGTGTGCGAGGGTCTTGACCTTGCCGTCGGCCGAGAGGGTACTCCGGGTGAGGAGCCGCTTTTCGCGCAGCAGGTAGACGCCGTTGGCGCCCGGGGAGTGCTTGTCCAACTCTACGTTGTCTTCCGAGACGGTCACTCCCTCGGACTCGCACAGGGCGAGCAGACCGTCCGAGCGCCCGTGCCGCCTCCGAGTCTCCGCGCAGCACCTTCGGTCTGGGTCTCTCCGGCAACGGCTCCGCGCCGGGTACGGGGTCGGTCTGGGAGACGTCGAAGACCTTGACGGCCCTGAAGGAGCAGAGTACCCGGGCCCACTCGCCGGTCTCGTCGTCCTCGACGGTGCGGAAGACGGGCGCAAGGATCTTCCGCGGGCAAGATGGAGCACAGCACGTTCGTCCGTTATGAGGGCATAGTCGAGGGACACATCTCCCCCACCATCGGCAGAAAGAAGCTCCACGATTTGGGCCGTGCT
>CAXTDD010000005.1:10937-21583 GCA_964242955.1 uncultured Rubrobacteraceae bacterium
CCTCCCACCCCCCGGTCCGTGCACTAAGTCCACGTCACGCTACAAAAACCGTTGAGCCAGGCGATGCGCGACGGCCGCGTCCCCGCAACGTGGCGGCCGGCGAGCGCCCGCGCAGCAGCCGCCACCGGGAGGAGATCAAGCCCCTATCCTCCGAGCAGACGAGGGCGTTGCTCGCGGCGGCCGTAACGAAGCCCTGTACGTCGTGGCGGTCCATACCGGGCTCCGGCAGGGCGAGCTACCCAGGCTCAAGTAGGGCGACGTGGACCTCGCCGGTCGCAGGCTATCGGTCCGACGGGCGCTCTAGGTAACGGATCAAGCCTGGATTTCGGCCCCACGAAGAACAACGCGAGCCGCCGGTCCGTGCCCCTCGGACGATGGACACCTACTCGCACGTGCTGGACGATGTGGACGACGACGAGATCGGGGGGCTAGACTAGGCGTTCGGCTAGGCTCCTTCGTTGTTAGACGGCGAGGTGCGTGATGAGTGACTATGGCGTAGAACCAGTCTACGAAAAGATCGAGTTCTGTAGAGACCCCAAGACGTTATGGGGGAAACTCCAATCAGGTCGGTGGGACTGGCTTGGGGTCCATCCTAGAGGACAGTTTGTCTTAGGTAGCCCAAAACGGAGTGGAGGGTCCACCGCAATGGCGGCTCCCCACATCTTAAAGGCGGGTGCCATTCCAGGAGAGCATGGGGTCTATGTGAGAACGCCGTTGGGTCCCGGTCCGAGTGCTAATTGGTACGCGACAGAGCAACAGGCCCGAGAGGAGTTCCGGCGCACAGTGGAAACACTGCAAGCCGACGAGGGGTCCCCAGGCTTGTTCAAGGTACAACGTGTCGAGAGCGGGTCGATAGTGGAGGAAGAGTTAGTAGTTCGCCGACCACTAACCTACCGTTAGGTAGATGAAGATCACAACCTCAACGTTTATTGCTACCGCATTGCTGCCACCTGCCCCCGGATCAGGCTTCGGGGGCAGAATGTCTTTGGAGTATTTGGCTTATCTATCAAGAATCAGGAAGGGTGACCGACGGGGCTCGAACCCGCGACCTTCGGAGCCACAATGCCATTCTGGGGGTGTCGCCGGGTATCGCCGTGTGCCGATAATGTCCATAAATAGCGGTGTTTCTGGATCGAGACGTTCGTCGAATGTCGCCGAGTGTCGTCCCGGTTAGAGTCAGCGTTAGAGTCAAAGTGTCGGGCGGGGGCGTAGCTAGATCAAACGACCCTCCAGGACCTCGATTACCTTGCGGGCAGCGTACACCCGGTTGCGACGCCGTCCGGTGATCTCTTCTAGTACGCCCTCGTCCTCCAAGCGTTTCACTAATCTGCGGGCGGCCTCAAAGGAGACGCCGAGGAACTCCGCCAGCTCGCGGATGCCGATCACGGGGCTGGCGAAGAGGTGGTTGACGGCCGTGAGCAGGTTGCCCCTTGCGCCCTCCCTCTGGAAGCGCTCTCGGTAGGACTCGCGCAGGTCGAAGAGCTTCCCGGATCGGCGCGAGGCGTCGCGCGCCTCCGTGGTTACCCCCCGCAAGAAAAAGAGCAGCCAGTCTTCCCAGGAGCCCTTCTGGCTGATGGCAAGCAGGTGATCATAGTACGCGCCCCGGTGGCGCTCGAAGTAGGCGCTCAGGTACAGGAGCGGCTCGGGGAGCAGGTCGCGCTCGATGAGCATGAGCGTGATGAGCAAACGGCCAATGCGGCCGTTGCCGTCGAGGAAGGGATGGACGGCCTCGAACTGGTAGTGGACGAGGGCGATGTCCACGAGGGGCGGCTGCCCGGTGTCCTGGTGGACGTATCGTTCGAGCTCGCCCAGGGTCGTGGGAATCTCGGCGGGCGGCGGGGGAACGTAGGTCGCGTCCTCTATGCCGGCTCCGGGAGAACCGATCCAGTTCTGTATGCGGCGGAACTCGCCGGGGTCGCGCTGCGCCCCTCGCACCCCCTCCATGAGGATAGCGTGCATCTCCCGCAGGAGGCGCTGGGAGATGGGCAGCTCCCCCAGACGCCCGATGCCGTGCTCCAGGGCGTGCACGTAGTTGCGAACCTCCCGCACGTCATCCCGGTGCTCCGGCTCGCCGAAAAGCGGAGGCTCGGCCTCGAAGGCGTAGAGGTCTACCAGGGAGGCCCGGGTGCCCTCTATGCGCGAGGACAAGACAGCCTCACGCCTGAGGAACGGCCGGGTGAGCAGGTAGGGGTTCGGCAGGGTGCGGCCGAGTCCGGCCAGCTCGCCGAGCGCCCTGTCGGCCTCGGAGAGGGCACGGACGAGCCGCGGCCCGTAGGCCAACTTCGGGGGAAGAGGATCGGGCACGAAAGCCCAGCGCCTCTCCCCCACGAAGACCAAACTGCCCAGCGACCCGGATGAGAAATCTTCTTTGTGCATCTCGAAGCTTATTCTACATAATTGCCTTCAAGTTGAATAACTACGGGATTGTTCAACTCGCGTTGTGTAACTGCACGGGTCGTTGGCTCACGAAACGGCCATTCTCAACGACTACCCGTCCACGTAGGCGCCACAAAGACCTGCTCGGCGCTCCTCGGATTCCTCGCTTTCATGCAGCGGAGCGCCCGCCATCTTTTTCAGAGGGTCTCAGAAGGGATGCTCGGAGCAGTTGTTGCATAGCCTTGGTTTGCGGCTGGTGACACGAACCCGAGTCCTGGGCCTACTACCCTTATCCCGTATCGGACGTTAGGGTGGTGGTTTTCTGCGTCCCACGCACGGGCCCCGGCAAATCGTGGACACGACCCCGAGTGTGGGCCTAACTGGCGGCCCACGCACCACGAACGGGGCTGGACCCGTACGGTGACATCTTTGGCTCGGTGCGCGGTCGGGTATCTCGGATCTCGGTCCACCCGGGGCGGTCGGCGGGCCTGGCTCGGGGAGACCCTCTACTCGAGGTAGTGGTAGTCGAGGCTGTAGTCCTCGTCCAGGGCCTTCTGAATCTCCGCCGGCACCTCGGCCACGGGCTCGGTCCACAGGTGCATGCCGCCCCCTTCGTCCCCGGCGCAGAGGACGTTCTTGCGCCACCCGTCCGCCTCCTCGGGGAAGTCCTCGCGGTGGTGGGCGCCGCGCGACTCCTCGCGGGCGAAGGCGCCGCGCATGACGGCCTCCGCCGCGGTCAGCATGGCGCGCAGGTTGAGGGCGTGCTCGAGCCGCCTGCCCAGGGCGGCGTCGGGGATCGCAAGCTCCCCTGCGCGCTGCTTGAGGTCCCGGAGCTTCGTGATCCCCTCGCGCAGGCCGTCGCCGGTGCGCACGATGCCGGCGTGGTCCCACACGAGGTCGCGCAGCTCGTCGATGAGCTCCCCCGGGTCCCGTCCGCCACCTTCTGTTCCGACCGCGAGAGCATCGAGGGCCGCGAAGTGGTCCTCCGCCGCGTCCTCGTCGAGCGGGACATGCGGCAGCAGGTCGTCCAGAACCTCAGCGAGACGGGAGCCGAGGATCTTCCCGAAGACGACGGTCTCGGCCAGGGAGTTCCCCCCGAGCCTGTTGGCGCCGTGCACGCCGGCGGTCGACTCGCCGACGGCGAAGAGCCCATCTACCGCCGTCGCCCCCGTCCGCGGGTCGACCTCGATGCCGCCCATGCCGTAGTGGGCGGTGGGAGACACCTTCATGGGCTCCTTCGTTATGTCCACCCCCTGCTCCATAAACTGCTCGTACATGTTCGGCAATCGGTCCTTGATGTAGGCGGGGTCGCGGTGGGAGATGTCGAGCAGCACCGCCCCGTCCGGGGTGCCGCGGCCGTCACGGATCTCGCGGTAGTTGGCGCGCGCCACGACGTCGCGCGCGTCGAGGAGCGCACGCCTGGGCGAGTACTTTTCCATAAACCGCTCGCCCTTTGCGTTGTAGAGGCGCCCGCCCTCGCCACGAACGGCCTCGGTGACGAGCCGGCCGTCCATCCCCTCGGGCTCGACCATCCCCGTCGGGTGGAACTGGACGAACTCCATGTCCTTGAGGGCCGCCCCGGCCTCGTAGGCGAGCGCCGCCGCGTCCCCGTTGTTCTCGTCGGGGCGGGAGGACCCGCGCCTGTAGATCGACGTGTAGCCCCCCGCGGCCAGGACGACCGCACGGGCCCCGAACAGCAGGTGGCGTCCGCTCCGCATGTCGAAGCCCGCGGCGCCGTTGACCCGACCGCCGCTCTTCAGGAGCTTCGTCACGTAGACGTCCTCGCGATAGGAGACGCCTTCTTCCTTTGCCTTGGCGACCAGCGTGCCCAGGATCGCCTCGCCCGTCGTGTCCCCGGCAAAGCAGGTGCGGCGGAAAGACTGGGCGCCGAAGTAGCGCTGGTTTAGTTCGCCGTCCTCCGTCAGGGAGAACGGGCATCCCCAGTCGCGAAGCTCGAGGATGCGTTCCGGCGCCTCGCGGGCCAGGATCTCGACGGCCCTCGGATCGTTGACGAAATGCCCCTCCCCGATGGTGTCCGCGGCGTGTATCTCCCACCGGTCGTCGGGATCCAGGTTGCCCAAAGAGGCGTTGATGCCGCCGGCCGCCCACACCGTGTGGGCGTCGCCGTGGCGGCGCTTGCCCAGGACCAGGACGTCGACGCCATCCCGGGCCAACTCGATGGCCGCCCGAAGCCCAGCCGCACCGGCGCCGACGATCAAGACGTCGGTCTTCACAAAGTCAGCGAGATCCTCGTACCGCGTGTGCCCATCGTTCGTCATGCCGTCTGCCTTTCAGCGAAGTTGCTCGCGCAACGGAACAAGTCCGGAAGCGAATCGATCTTGTGATGAAGAGCATATAGTTCGCACGGCCACGCCAGGGTGACACGGTTAACGTCCTCCTGCTCGGCTTGTGAACATCCTCACTTGGTGGACCGGCGTCGTCACGGTGGCACGCGCGTTACCGTCATACGGGCCATTTACTGACCTGCCTGCTCTGGAGGTCTCCGGTCGGGAAGAGCATCCAGACGCTCCCGATCACGGCGACGATGAGCCCCACGCGGACGAACATCCGCCCGTAGCGCTCGTGATGGCGGGCCAGGAGGTAGTACGCTCCCAGCCCCGCCATCACGAAGGCCCCGGTCACCACCGCCCCGCCCTGGTTGTGCGCGAACTGGACGAACACGTAGGGGTTCAAAAGCACCGCCCAGTAGTCGGAGATCCGCACCCCGCCGCCGGCGACTTCCTCGTAACCGACCGGGTTCTGCATCCAGGCGTTGGTCGCCAGGATGAAGTAGCCCGACGCCCAGGTCCCCAGGAAGACCATGAGCGCGCTGAACCAGTGCACCCTCTGCCCGAACCTTCGCTCCCCGAAGAGGAAGATGCCCAAGAAGGCCGACTCCAGGAAGAAGGCGAAGGCGCCCTCCATCGCCAGGGTCTGGGCGATGATGTCCCCGGCGAAGGCGCTGAAAGCGGCCCAGTTGGTGCCGAACTGGAACTCCATGGGGATGCCGGTGATCACCCCCATTACGAAGGTTATGGCGAAGATCTTGCCCCAGAATAGCGCGGAGACGTTGTAGGTCTCGTCTCCCTTGCGCAAATACAGCGTCTTTAGCACCACCAGGAGGAGCGCGAGCCCCATAGTCAGCTGGGGGAAGAGGTAGTGGTAGACGATGGTGAAGGCGAACTGCCAGCGCGAGATGAGCGTGGGATCTTCCAAGGCGCTACCTCCTAAACTCCTCGTTCGTTGTCCTGGTTAACCGTCATCTTCACCAGTCGGGGTGCGATCGCTCGGGTCTGAGGGCGAAGTTGTTGCGGGAACGAACCTCCTTGTGGCGTCGTATCGTCATGTAGGGTAAGGACCAATAGTGACCATGCCATCGGTCACACGACTGCAAATCTCTATCGAAATCGCGTTCCTCCGGTCGGTTTTGGGCGGCATCACTCCGCGAGAAAGCCCAGCAGGGCGCGGTTGACCTCCTCGGCGTGGGTCCACGGGATGTTGTGCGGCCCGCCTTCGATCTCGACGTACCTCACGTCCTCGATCAGCGCCGGGAGGCGCCTGCCCGTCGAATCGACGGGCAGGATCCGGTCTTCGGTGCCCTGGACGACCAGGGTCGGCACGTCGATGCGCGGCAGATCGGCGCGGAAGTCCGTCAGCCAGGCATCCACGCAGGCCAGCGTGCCCTTGGCCGAGGCGCTCACGGCGACGTTGAAGCTCAGTTGCCACGCCTGCTCGCTGACGCGTTCGCCCCCCAGGACGTCCACGTTGTAGAAGTCGTCCAGGAATACCTTCATGTATGCCGGTCGGTCCGAGACGATGCTCTCCTTGAGCCCGTCAAAAACGCTCCGGTCCACGCCCTCGGGGTTGTCCGGCGTCTTGAGCAGGAAGGGCGGGATGGGCGCCAGGAGGGCCGCCTTGCTCACGCGCTCGGACCCGTGGTTGCTCAGGTAGCGAGCCACCTCGCCGGTACCCATCGAGAAGCCGACCAGGGCGGCGCCGCGAAGATCCAGCCTCTCCATCAGGACGTTCAAGTCCTGGGCGAGGGAGTCGTAGTCGTAGCCGAAGGCGGGTCGGCTGGAGTTCCCGAAGCCCCTGCGGTCGTAGGTGATCACCCGGTGACCCGCTCCCAGCAGCGGCAGCACCTGCTTCTCCCAGGAGTGGCCGCTCAGGGGGAAACCGTGGATCAGGACTACCGGCTCCCCCCTGCCGTGATCCTCGTAGTAGATCTCGATCCCGCCGGAGTTCTCCTCGCCGACCGTTACGTAGGGCATGTGTGTCTCCTGCCTCTATTTGTTGCCCCCCTCCCTACCGCAGGTCAAGCTCCCTTCGGACCTCCTCTTCCACCAGCGGCCGGACGGGCCTGTCCGCCCGGACCACCAGCACCGGGAGGGCCAAGCCGTGGACGATGCTCCTGGAGACGCTGCCCGCGAAGAAGCCCCTGGCCGATCCGACCCCCCGGCCACCGACCACCACGAGCTCGGCGCCCATCTCTTCACCCAATTTCGAGACCTCCCTCGCGGGGTCCCCCCTCATCAGGTGGACCGCAGCGATGGCCCCGCCGATGGCCTCGATCCGTCCGATCTCGGCGTCCAGCAACGTCCGGCCCCGCTCCTCGGCTTCGCCGCGGGATTCTCCCGGGAGCGACGCGCCTTCGACGGTGGCTCCCTGGCGCGGTGGGCGGGGCTGCCAGACGTGGGCGACATGGAACTCGGAACCGAAGCCCCGGCAGATCTCCACCGCCTTCCGGGCGGCCCGGGCGGCGTCCGGCGAGCCGTCGGTCGCGAGCAGGACCTTGCGCGGGAACCTCCTCTGGTCGAACCCTCCGTGATCTAGTCCGGGCAGGTCCCCCCGCACCACCAGGACCGGGCAGTAGGAATCGCGCACTACGGTGGCCGCTATGCTCGTGCGCGTTGCGTAGCGGAACCGCCCCAGCCCCCTCTCCCCGATCAAGACCAGGCCCACGTCCTCGTGGCGGGTGTTCTTGACGATCTCCTCCCCCGGCCGCTCGCCCGGCGAGGAATACACCTCCGCTATAGTCCCGCCCAGGCCCTCGATCATCGCCGCCTGCTCCCTGGCGAGCCCGATGGCCCTGCGGTCGGCCTCCAGGTCGTTGGCGAACACGTTGTAGTACTCGCCGTAGTGGGATGGAGGAGGCAGGTCTTTCCCGACGTGGACCACGCGCACCGGCGCGCCGGTCCTCGCCGAGAGGTCCGCCGCGGCCCGCAACTCGGGGTCCGAGGACGGGGAGCCGTCCGTGGCGAGCAGTATCTTCCTGGGCAGCTCCGTCATGGGGTCGCTCCTCTCATCCGGTGGCCCGGGGGAACCGCTCGCGGATCTCCCGGTTCGCGTCAACGCGTCGTGCCTGCTTGCTCTTCTTTCCGTAGCCCTGCTCTCCTCCACGGTTTTGCTCCTTTCCCTTCGTCCCGTACGGCGCGGGCGGGCGAGATGCCGGTCGTGGCCGTGGCGCACGGCCGGTCCACGCCCAGGTTCGCGCACACGACGTCCGCCGTCTTCTCGGCCATCAGCCGGAACGTCGTGAGCTTGCCGCCGACGATGCTGACAACGCCCTCGACACCGTCCCGCGCGGCGTGGTCCAGAACGTCGAAGGTGCGCGTCGCCTTGCGGTTGTCCACGTGTGTGCCCTCGGCGGAGGAGGATTGGGTGGCAGGGTCGTACAGGGGCCTCACGCCGGCCCAGGCGCGGATAACTCTGCCCCGCCGGATGCCGGGCAAGAACGCCTCCGCCTCGGACAGGACGCGCTCCCGTTCCCATTCCTCTATCCGGGTGTCGCCCGGGTCCTCGGTCGGCACGGAGGTGGTCCCCGCCACCCCCGCGTACCCGAGCGGGATGAAGATGTCGCCGTCGCCCGGAGGCCTCAGGCGGCTCACTATGGCGGTCGTCCACCGCCCGTTGAAAGCGAACATCGCCCCGCGGCTGAGGGCCATCTTGAACTCCACCCCGGCCTTCTCACCGACCTCCGCCGCCCACGGTCCCGCCGCGTTCACCACGAAGGAGGCCCGGAGGTCCTCGGTCTCGCCCGTCCTGAGGTCCGAGGCGCGCACCCCGCCAACGCGCCCGGCCTCCGTGAGGAAGCCGTCAACCCTGTGGTAGGTAAGGAACGCGGCGCCCCGCGCCTCGGCGCTCGCACGCAGGGCGCCGCACAGCGCGGACGAGTCGCAGGAGGCGTCCGGGACTAAAAAGGCGCGTTTCGTCTCGGGGTGTATCAGCGGCTCGCGCCGCCGGGCTTCGGAGGAGGGGATCTCCTGGACCGGGATGCCCACCGTCTCGCAGCCTCTCAACCAGTCGCCCACGAACCCCTCGTCGTCCGAGGGGGAGAGCACGAACATGCCCCCGGTGTCCTCTACCGCGTGCGGCGCGACTTTGCGGACCGTCTTGTGCTCCTGCCAACACTCCCTGGCGCTCTTGGTGTCGCTCGTCGCGTAGCGGGCCCCCGTGTGAAGCTGGCCGTGGTATCGGCCCGAGGTCCCGGTGGCGACGTCGCCCATCTCGACCAGGGTCACCCGCAACCCGCGCAGCGTCAGGTCCCAGGCCATCCCCAGGCCGGTTGCCCCACCGCCGATAACAGCAACGTCAGTCTCCATCGATACCCCTTTCCGGATGTCGTCCCTTCGCATCACTCACACCGCACCCGCCCGGGTTACCCCGCCCGACGAGGACAACGCTTACGCCGGGTCCTCGGACGCGCAGGCCCGCGGCCCCGAACCGATCACCAACACGTTGGACACGTCCGTGCGGACGCGCGCGCCGGAAGCGTCCTCGCTCATCGATTCGCCCCTTTCGTCCTTCCCCGCGCGGAGCCCTCTTCGACGGGTTCCGGTGGTGGCGCGTAGATGCCGGTGCGCTGGGCGGGGGCCTGGGTTGGGTCTTCCTCCCGGACGAGACCGAGCTGCACTAGCGGGCTCGGCAGCACGGCGCCGAGCGCCCAGTCGAGCCCCACGCGCAGCCGGTGCGGCGTCGAGGGCAACGCGTAGAGGTGGTAGGCCAGCGTGACGGCCTTCGCCGCGATGCCGGACATCTCCACGCCCAGCGGCTTCGCCACCGCCTCCTTGCCGCCGAGGTCGGCGACGAGCCCGAGGTCGCTGTGCCTGTAGGGCTTGGATGTTCCGTGCCCCAGGGAGGCCGCGACGTTGCGCGCCGCCGTCTTTCCCTGCCTCGTGGCGTGCTGGGCCGTCGGCGGCGTGACCTCGCCCGGCCGCGTCAGATCCGGCACGGCGGCGCAGTCGCCGAGGGCGAACACGTCCGGCCGCCCGGGGGCCGTCAGGCGCTCGTCCACCACGAGGCGGCCCTTCTCCAATGGCAGCCCCAGGGTGGCGACCAGGGGGCTCGCCGCGCCCCCGGCGGACCACACGAGCGTGCGCGTGGGCACGCTCGTGCCGTCGGAGAGCCTGAGGCTCTCCTCGTTCGCTTCCATTATGCTGGTCTGGAGCCGGATCTCGACCCCTCGCCTCCTAAGCAGACCGAGAGCGGTCTCTCCCAGCCGCTCGCCGAGCTCAGGCAGGACCCGCGTCGCAACGTCGAGGAGCATCCAGCGCAGGTCCCCGGGTTCCAGTCGCGGATAGTTCACCAACGCATTCCTGGTGAAGTGCTGCATCTGCGCCGTGAACTCGGTGCCGACGTACCCCGCGCCCACCACCACGAAGGTGCAGCGCGCCCTCCGCTCTTCGGGGTCGTCGGAGGCGTCGGCGAGCTCCAACTGACGGAGGACGTGGTCGCGCAGGTACAACGCCTCGCCCAACGACTTGAGCCCGCGCGCCCGCTCGGCGAGGCCGGGGATCGGGAAGGAGCGCGTGACGCCCCCCGGCGCCAGCACGAGCCGGTCCCACTCGAGTACCCGCTCGGGCGCGTTGGGCGGTCTCACGGTGCAGGTGCGGGCCCCGAGGTCCACGCCCGTCGTGTCGCCCGGGATGATCCTCGTGCGCTTCAGGGCGCCGTGCAGCGGGACCGCGATGTTGCGCGCGTCCTGCGCCCCGGTGGCGACCTCGGGCAGGAGCGGACTATAGAGCAGGTAGTCCGTCGGGCTCGCCAGGATCAGCTCGCCGTCTTCGGGCCCGAGCCTCCTCTCGAGCTCGCGGGCGCAGGTGAACCCCGCGAAGCCGCTTCCAACGACGACGACCCGCGGCCTGCCCTTCGGGTTGCTCCCCGATTTCGTCTTACCGTTCTCCATATCCGGCCTCCTCTCTCTTCGGCTCTCCCAGACGGAGAGCAGGATCGTGGTGCTGTCGTAGGCCAGGCGCCGTCTTCCGTTGATC